>JBAYTZ010000006.1 GCA_041675285.1 Candidatus Delongbacteria bacterium | reverse complement strand
GTGCCCAGACGGGCGCCACGACGGGGCCGGGGGCCATCCTATGAGCACGTTCCTAGCCCGCGACATCGCCTTTGCGGCGGACGGCGACCTCCTGGTGGCGCCAACGGGCGACCTGCAGATCGCGCATGACGAGGACGTGCTGCGTCAGGACATCCTCGACCGCCTGGCCACGCTGCCGGGCGAGCTGCCGGCCCATCCTACCTGGGGCTGCCGCATCAAGAGCCTCCTGGGTGCGCCCGACACGCCCAGGACACGCATGCTGGCCAAGCGCTACCTGCGCGAGGCGCTGGAGGACGAACCGCGCGTCGAGGACGCGAGCATCCTCGTGCAGCAGGTCGGCTTCACGGCCGAGGAGAAGGTCTTCCGCATCCGCTTCTCCCTGGCCGGGCAGGACCGGCTGCAAGAGCTGGTGTGGGGCCTAGGCCTGAAGGGACCCTTCGTGGTCCGCCAGGGGGAGATCCAGGCATGAGATCCTTCGACGAGATTCTGGCCGATCTGCTCTCGGCCGTCCTGGCCAAGACGCCCTTCACCAACCTGAACCCAGGCGCGGCCCTGCGCGGCATCCTGGAAGCCCTGGCCAGCGGCCTGGCCGGTCTTTACCAGCTGGTGCGGACGGTCAGCGGCGCGCTCTTCATCCAGACCGCCACGGGATCCTGGCTCGACCTGAAGGCCCGCGAGGTGGGTGTGCGGCGCCTAGTGGCCAAGCAGGCGCAAATCCGCCTCACCTTCGGCCGCGGCGCGCCGGCCACCCAGGACACGCTGATCCCGGCTGGCACCATCGTGCGGAGCAGGAAGGACGCGGCGGGGAGGAGCACACGCTTCCTGACGGACAATGACGTCTCCCTGCAGACGGGCCAGTCAGCCACCTACGTGACCGCCACGGCCGAGGCCGCGGGCGCGACCGGCAACGTAGGCCCGGCCACGGTCACGCTGATTGTCACGCCCATCTCCGGCATCGAGACGGTCACGAACGTGGACCGGGAGGGCATCCCCTACCTGGCCCAGGAGGGCGCGGACGCCGAGAGTGACCGGGCCTTCCGCGAGCGCGCTATTGGCAAATGGGAGACCCTCGGTGTGGGTGGCACGCGCGGCGCCTACCATGCCTGGGCCCTCTCCGTGCCGGGCGTACAGGCGGCCATGGTGCTGGACGACGCGCCCTACGGGCCCGGCACGGTGGGCGTGGTGGTGCTGGGCACGAACGGCGCACCTACGCCCCAGCTCCTGGACGATGTGAAGGCCTTCATCCGCCCCCGCCAACCCCTGACCGCCCAGCTCGTGGTCTCCAGCGCGACCATCACGCCCGTCGCCCTGGGCCTGACCATCTGGCGCCTGGCCACGGCGGACCAGGCTGCGGTGGACACGGCCATCCGAATCGCCCTGGCGGGCTTTTCGGATGGCTTGCAGCTGGGCGAGGGCCTCATCCGCGCGCGCCTGGTGGCAGCCGTCATGGCCGTGGATGGCGTCTACAACGTGACCGTGGACGCGCCTAACGCGGATGTGCCGGCCACGCCGGCCGAGTTTTTGGACGTGGACGCCCAGACGGCGACCCTCGTCCACCGCGTGAAGGGCCGCATCTACCAGGACCGCGTGCAGGCGCCGGCTGGCGAGGTCGTGCCGATGATTGAACCGATCGACAAGACGGTGTGGGACTTCTGATGGACAGCCGCCTGGGTCCGTACCTGCTGGGCCTCCTGCCCAAGGTGCGCCGGCGCGTGGACGACAGTGTCCTCTCGCGCCTGCTGGATTCCTTCGGTCTCTCCCTGGACGCAGCCAAGGCGGCCATCTACCGGCTGCGCCGGCGCGGCTTCCTGTGGACCCTGGGCGATGGAACGCATCCCTACTACTCGGACCCCGAGCGCACGACCGACCTGGAACGGCACGCGGTGGACCGTGGGACGAGAAGGCTTGCTGGTGAAACGAACGCCCAGTTGGAGGCGCGCCTGGCCATCCTGCCGGCGACGCGCCAGTTCGCCGGCAGCGCCATGGGGATGAAATACCTGGTCGAGGACGTGCTGGGCCACGCCTTGAGCGCCCTGACCGTCTACGCGGATGACCCGGAGGCGCGCATCGTGCGGAACGTGGCGGATCAGGCGGCGCAGGTGGAGGCAGAGCGCAGCCACCTCTTCAGCGCGGCGGACCAGGCGGACCCGGCCAATGTTGGCCTGCGCCAGACGCGCCTCTTCAGCCAGGCCGACCTGGACATGCGCTTCACGTTTTGGATGAGCATCACGCCTGCCGCGGCCCTGGACGACGAAGAGACGCTGCGCGTGACCGAGCTCGTGATGGCCGAGAAACCCGCGCACGCGGCGTGCGTGCTGACCTTCGTGGAGGCTTGATCGTGGACCGCTACCTGTTCTTCTCGGGCGACAAGCCCACGCTGGAGGACGAGAACTTCAGTCGGGACGCCCTCCTGCAGGCCATCCTGGACCGGACGGACGACCTCTTCTCGGAAGGCGTCATTCACGGCTTCGACGTCAGCCAGAATGGCAGCGACCTAGTGCTGGCGCCAGGCGTGGCCTATGCCGGCGGCGAGCGCATCATCAGTCTCCTGGGCCTCTTCGAGCCCTGGCCGACGTCGACCAGCTACGTCTTTGCCGGCTACACCCTGACGGAGGCCGCTCCCAAGACCCACTTCGTGACGGGCCAGACCCACCAGACGCGCCAGATTCACGGCTTCGCCCTGCGTCTCTCGGCCTTCCCGGTCAAGGGTGCGCAGGAAGTGGTGGTGGCCCGCGTCCATGCGGATGGGACGGTGGAGGACTTGCGCGCCTTCTCCCAGGTCGTCAGCGACCCACGCATCCACCAGCCGAACACGGACACGCACACGACGGCGGCGGGTTTCCAGGTCGGCTACCAGGACGAGCAGAACCCGGGCAGTGAGGTCCTGACCGTCCTGAACGCCCTGGCCCTGCACCCGGAGCTGGCCCTGCTCTTCAGGAGCGGCATTCTCAACCTGCAGGACGGGCACGGCGACCGCGTGATCGAGACGCGCAAGGTCCCGTCCCAGCCCGGCACGCCCGTGCTCTTGGAAGCGAACCTGGCCCTGCAGATCCACGCGGACGCGCCGGACCGCACGGCGGCCCTGAAGAGCGCCCTGGACACCTACACGGCCGCGCGCGTCAGCGTGGAGGCCCTGTCGGCCCACGTGGGCGAGCTGGACGGCTACCGGGCCCTGATCAACGCCAAGCGCCTGGCCGGCTACACGCTGGGCCAGATCCGGGGAACCGAGAACGTGGGCGGCAGTGCCGACCTGGACGTCCTGCACGCCAAGCAGCAGGCCATCGTCTCGGGCGCCGCAGGCGTCAGCCGCGAGCAAGGCACGCTGTCGATCGTCACGGGATCGGCGACGGTGACGGGCGCCGGGACGGACCTGAGTTCCAGTTTGGAGGGGCAGACGATTCTGCTCCACGCGGACGGGCTCTTGAAGGAAGTGACGGTCCTCTCCGTCAACGTGGCCCAGCAGACCCTGGTGCTGACGGCGGCGGCCGACGAGACCGAGGGCGCGGCCTACTTCCACCTCGCCAAAGCAACGTCCCTAGGCTACGGCAGCGACGTGGCTTCGGCCTCCGAGATGCTGGCGGCCGTCGACGCCACCAAGACGGCCAGGAGCGCCACGCGGACCGAAGTCCTGCAGGCCAAGGCCGCCCATGCGAACACGGTGCTGGAGCTCTTCAAGGACGACCAGGGCGGATCCGGCGACAGCGAGGCCTATGCTCTGCGCCTTGCCTGGGACAAGCCGGCCCTGGTGGACCAGGAGGAGATTCGCGGCTACCGCGTACGCGTCTACGAGCTCAAGCACACGCGCACGCGCCTGCCCGTGGGCGTGTCCAAGGCGGTGCTGGAAAGCGCCCACGTCGACCTGATCCATCGCACGTACGAGTCTTCGACGATTCCGCGCCAGAAGCGCGAGGCCGTCCAGGCCAGCGACCTGGTCGGCTCTGGCTCCACCACCAGCCTCGTGAAGGTGGCGGGCACGGCGGTCTTCCAGCCGGGCACGCGCGTGGAAGTAGCCGGCATCTCGCGCATCGTCAAGGCCTTCAACTCCAGCAGCCGCACGATCGAGCTCCTGACGCCCCTCCCGGCGCCGCCGGCCATGGGGCAGGTCCTGACGGGCTACCAGCTCGCCTGGGAGGGCGATGTCTGGACCGAGCGTCTGCAGTGGCCCATCCGCGGCGGGCAGCATCTGGTCATCTACGCGCAGGCCGTCACCGAGTACGACGTCGGCGGCGACTGGTCGGCCGGACTGGAGGTGCTGACGGATGCGCTGGAGAACGCCGACGGCCAGACCCTGGCCGAGATCCTGGCCCTTAGGCGCAGCCAGGAGCGGACTCGCTTCGAAGTCGAGCGCGACCGCCTGGCCACGGACCTGGAGGAGCAGGTCTTTCAGCTGCAGCGGGCCCTGGCCGAGGCGCCCACCCAGGAGCAGTTCACCACGGTGGTGCGGACGCTGGAAACGCTGCAGGCCGGTGTCTGATGGCCACGCTGACGCAAAGCGGGCTGCCGCCCGGCGCCGTCTACGTCCTGCAGGACAACCTCTGCGAGGTGGAGCGCGGCGGGCAGCGGCACGGCCTGCTGGTGCGCACGGGCGTCATTCCAGAAACCGGCGTGCTAAGCCTGACGGGCCTGCGCGACTCGAACTACGCCCTGCTCTTCCGCCCGTTGGCGTTGGTGGCGCGGTCCCGGCTCTCCCTCGACGTGGGGGATCGGGCGGCCTTCCGGCGCCGGCTGGAGCACGTCGTGCCGCCGCCCGTGGTCCTGCTCTCCGCCTTGACCACGGACCTGTCCGTGGAACTCGCCTGGACCCACCCAGCGGATGGATTCCAGGCGGAGCGCGTGGTGGCGCAGGCGCAGGCGGCGGGGAGTCCCGCTTGGAAAGACGTGGCCGAAACGCGCGACCGGCAGGCCCGCACGCTGATCGTGACGGACCTGCAGTCCACGACCACCTACGCCTTCCGCATGCGGCAGGAAACAAGTGAAGGGCGCTATCGCGGCACCAGCCGCACGATTAGCGCCACGACGGGGGATGGTCCTGAGCAGGATGGCTCCACCAACCTGCAGCGGGGCGGGTCATTCGAACAGGAAGCCTGGTAGGAGGAATCATGTCGGTACTCATCACGCGGTCCACGGACTGCTCGGTCTTCGGCGGCTACTCGATGAAGATCCAGGCCGAGGGCGGACCGTCCGCCACCAGCCTGGCTAAGGTCAACTTCATCGACCTGCGCGGCCTGTCGAAGGTCTGCATCTCGACCTACATCCGCATGCACCTGCGGAACGCCGGCACCTTCTACGCCCGAATCACGCCTTTCTACGAAGACCACATGCCCATGACGCCCATCGACTGGACGGTGCTCACGCAGTCGGGCGAGACCCAGTTCACGCGCTATTGGCGCTCTTTCGACATGTCGAAGCTCGGCGACGCGGGCGAGCTGCCCCTGGGCACGGTCTTCATCAAGCTCTCCTTCGGCTGGGACGGGGCACTGGCGTCGGGCACGGCCTACGTGGATGGGGTCAAGGTCGAGCAGGGCTCCTTTCCCACCCACTGGACTCCCTACGGCCTGAAGGAGCAGGACTCGCTGGACTTGGTCTCGGATGGCGAGACTTACCGGCGCGTGAAGGAGGTGAACCCCTCGGGCGAGATCACGCCCGGCTCCATCCAGGACGGGGCCGTGCTCCAGCCCAAGCTGGCCGATGGCGCGGTGGGCACAACTAAGATCGCCGACGGCTCCGTGAACCTGGTCACCAAGGTGACGGGCGAGCTGCCCAACACCAACCTGGCGCGCATCGACCTGCCGTCGAAGATCGCCGACGGCATCCTGCCCGAGACCAAGCTGGACGCCAGCGCCCAGGGCAAGCTCGCGGCTCTTCGCACGGACGGCCGGGTGAAGGGAAACCTGGTCCAGGAGGACATCCACGCGCCTGGTGGCATCCGTACGCTGATCGACACGACCACGGGGCAGGTGACCGCCGACCTGAAAGCAACGGATGGCACGGTGGTCGACACGGCGGTGCAGAACGCCGCGGCTCTCCATGCCCGAGCCATCGCCGAGCCCCATGAGGACAATAGCGTGCCGGTGGGCAGCATCCACGCTGCCGGCGGGGGCGTCTTCACCTATCGCCTAGCCTACCAGGCGGCGGGCGCGGCCATCAACATCGGCGAGACGGGCGATTCGCTGGCCGGTCTCTTCGACCTGCTGAACTCCGCCGGCGGCGACCTCCTGGATGCCGGAGGCAACCCGGTCACAGTGACGGGCATCTGCCTCAACCAGAACGGCACGTCCGTCGTCACTCCCGGCGACGTGCAGTCGGGCTCAGGGCTTGGGGCCGGCTGGTGGCTCAACGATGGCGGCGCCGTGCCGCTCTCCACGGTCTTCATCAAGCTCTCGGCCCTGCCGGTGGGGACGGTGACCCACTTCGACGCCCTCTACAGCCGGCGCAACACGGTTGGGGCGCTGGGCCGAAACGCCCTGGTCAAGAAGGCCGTCGTCTCGGGCGAGGCCGACCCCAACCTGACGGCGACCATCCTCGACCTGAAGGGCACAGGGGACTGGAACACGCCCGTGGCGCCGGGCCGGAAGCTCATCGATCTGACGGACGCCAGCGCGAACATCGCGCCTGCGAAAGTCGTGCAGGCCTCGATCGCCGATGGAGCGGTGGGTTCCGCCAAGATCGCTGCGGGCGCGGTGGGCGCGACGCAGTTGGCTGCGGGCGCGGTGGGGTCCACGCAGCTCGGCACGAATGCCGTCATCGACACGAAAATCTCGGCCGGCGCGGTCACGGAGACCAAGCTCGCCGATGGCGCCGTCACCACGAACAAGCTGGGGGCGGCGGCCGTCACCACGGCGAAGATCGCCGATGCCGCCATCGCCACGGCCAAGCTCGCCACGAACGCCGTGGACAACACGCGCCTGGCGGCCGACACGGCCTCGCTGGGGAAGGTGACCTCCAACGCCCTGCAGCGCCAGGCGGACGGCTCCATCGCCCTGGGCAGTGGCACACCGCTGATCCACCTGGCCGATGGCTCCACCGTCGTGACGAGTGCCGGCCTCATCGGCGCGGCCAAAGTGGCCGAGGGCGCCCTGCAGGACGCGGCGGTGACGGGCAACAAGCTGGCGGCTGGGGCCGTGACGGGCACCAAGCTCGCCGACGGGTCCGTCTCAGCGGCCAAGATCGTCGACGGGGCGGTGGGCGCCTCAAAGATCGCCACGGGCGCGGTCACCAGCGGCAAGATCGCGGCGGGCGTTGTGGGCTCCACCGAGCTGGGCGCCAGTGCCGTCACCAACGCCAAGCTGGCGGACGGGGCGGTGACGACGGCCAAGCTCGGCGCGGCGGCCGTGGGCTCCAGCAACCTGGCCGACGCGTCGGTCGGCACCACCAAGCTCGCCGACGCGGCCGTCACCCAGGCCAAGATGGGCAGCGCGGCCGTTGGCAGCACGCAGCTGATCGACGCTGCCGTCTCCACGGCCAAGATCGCGGCTGGCGCCGTGGCCACGGACCGCCTGGCGGACGGGGCGGTCAGCGGCACGAAGATCGCCGCCGGCGCCGTCGGCGCCACTCACGTGGGAACCGGGGCCATTGGCGCTGCGCAGTTGGCGACGGACGCCGTGACGGCAGTCAAGCTAGCGGCTGGCGCCGTCACGCGCGAGAAGGTGGACGCCGGCGTCTTCTCGGAGCTCTCCACCGTCAACCTGATCATCAATGGCAGCTTCGAAACGGCGGCCTGGATCTAATGCCAACCGGAACAATCACCCGGTCCACGGAGCGCGTGTTCCTGGGCGGCTACACCATGCGCATCGAGGCAGTGGGCGTCGACCTGTGGAGCGGCTGGTCGAATGCCATCGACTTCTCGCGCTTCACGGGCTCCCTGATGCTCTCCTGCTGGATCTCCGGCGAGATCTTTGCCGGGACGTCCAGCCTGAAGGCCGAGGCGCACTTCTTCAACGCCGCTGGCACGGACCTGGGATCGGCTGTCGTCTGGGCAGATCACGTCGACACGGTGACAACCTTCACGCAATACATCGCGCAGGTGAAGCGCGCGGATCTTCCGGCCGGGACGAGCCATGTGAAGCTCCGTTTCGGCATTGCGGATGGCACGGGGACCGGTATCGGCATCGGCTTCGTGGACGCCGTGCAGGCCGTCCCGGGCGAGTGGGTGCCTGCCTGGACGCCCAGCATCCTGACGGAGCTCAGCACGCTGGACAACGTCTCCGACGGGACCATTTACGGGCGTGTGAAGGTCGGGAACCTGCTGAACGGCGACATCAACCTGGCGTCTGCCTCCATCAAGAACCGGGGCGCGCTGGCCATCCTGGACGCCGTCACTTCCAAGGAGATCGCCAAGGATGCCGTCACGAACAACGGCCTCGCAGACGGATCAGTGTCGACCACCAAGATCGCCTCAAGCGCGGTCGGGGCCACCCAGCTCGCCACCAGCGCCGTCACCGACACGAAGATCGCCAGCAGCGCCGCCAGCCTGACCAAGGTCTCGGGCGGCATTCTGACAGGCTCGGGATCCACGGCTACCCTTCCCACCGGCAAGATCTTCAACGCCACGGCTGGCAAAGTCCGGCTGCGGTCTTTCACCTCGATGCCCACCCAACTGCAGGTGGACGACGGCGAGTGGTTCGCGGTGACGGCGGGCGCGAACAAAGGCATCTACGTGCGCAACGGTGCCGTGGCGATGAATGGGGCGGGAACGGAAGTGACCCTCGCTTGACGGGTTTGGTGGAAGGAGTCGCGCATGCTAGGCGAAAGCGGACTGGCGACCTGGGGTGGCTGGCTGTTCGGGGCTGTCACCCTCATCGTAACCATCATCCTGGCCTACATCATCAAGCCCATCAGCGACCGCGGGATCCGCAACGAGCGCGAGCTGACCGCCCTGCGCGAGGACCACGCCCACCGCCTCGGTGAGTTGCGCAAGGAGCAAGAAGGGCGCATGGAGATGCTGCGGGATGACCAGCAGCAGCGCCTGGACGACCTACGCATGAAGCAGGTGGAGACCGAGACGACCCTGCGCATTTACGTGGAAACCCAGGCCAAGATCCAGCAGAGCCTGGGCCGCATCGAGGGCAGTTTGGCACAGGTGGCGGGCACTCAGGCCGCCCAGGCGGGATCCCTGGCACGGCTGGAGAGCGAGGTCGGCGAGATTCGGCGCCTGCACATGAAGGGTGCTGCGTGAATCGGTTCTGGGCACTCCTCGTGGCGGTCCTGCTGGCCCTCGCCGGCTGGCAGGAGTGGCGCGTGCGCCAGGCCCAGTCGAGTGCGGTGGACGCCCTACGCGCCGCGGCCGCGGCTGAGCAGCCTATCCAGGTGGACGACTCCACGACCGTGACGCGGGGCCTGGAGGGCGTGTTGCTGGAAAGGGACGCGTCCATCCAGCGCCTGACCCGGGCCTTGAAGGCTGCCACCTGGGCCCAGGTGGACCTGCGCCTGCGGCTGGACCTGGCCGGCGAGGACCTCCCGAACGTCCAGGTCCTGGTGGATAGCGCGCGCCAGACGCCGGCCGCCGGCGGGCTCATCCACTACGACGTGCCTTTCACACTGGTGGACGGGGACAGCCTGGACGGGGTCCACGTAGCGGGAACTGTGGGCCTGGACCAGCCCGGGCCAGACTGGCTGCCCAGCCTAGCCGTGCACCTGGACCGTCTTCAGGTTCACGCCGGCGTGGCCATTGACCTGGTTGAGGGCGCGGACGGCTGGCGGGCGATCACGCGGACATCCAGTCCATTCCTGTCCGCCGGCGTCACCCTGGCCGTGCAACCGCGCGAGCACACGTGGAGGGACCGCTTCCACCCACTGGTTGGCCTGGGCGTCCGGGATGGCCACCCGGAGGTGCTGGCCGGCGCCAGGCTCGACCCCTGGGGCGCAGCCGTGTCCGCCTGCGCCGGGGCCGTGGGCGTCTTCGTCTTCAAGGCATTCTGAGGAGGGAACCCATGTTCGACCAGCTCATCCGCGCTGCCACAATCAACCTGGCCTACACAGGCCTGACCGTGCTCCTGGCCACCAGCCTCTGGAAGGCGGCCGACCGCTGGCTCTTCCCGGGCATCGACTTCATCCCCGAGATCAAGAAGGGCAACGTGGCCGCAGCCATCCTGGCGGGCGTGCTGCTTCTCTTCTGCGCCCATCTGGTATCAGCAGGCCTGAACTAATGGGAACGGGGCACACGGGCCGGCTGTGGCCAACACACCGGGCCTTGGTCGCCTTGGTCGCCGTGCTCGTTCTGGTCGCCGTGGCCGGGGCCTGGACCAGCCGCTTCGACCCCCACTTCCAGAAGTACTCCAAGCGCTACTTCGGGGTGGACTTCGACTGGCGCTGGTGGAAGGCGCAAGCCATCGCGGAGAGCGCCCTGGACTCGACGGCCCAGAGCTGGTGCGGGGCCAGGGGCGTCATGCAGGTCATGCCGGGGACGTGGAAGGACATGGCGCCCAAACTCGGCCTGACCAACCCCTGGGAGGTGCGGCAGTCCATCCAGGCCGGCATCTACTATGACGCCCGCATGTGGGCGATCTGGAAAGCACCCAGGCCGCTGGTGGAGAGGATGGCCTTCACGCTGGCCAGCTACAATGCCGGTGCGGGCAACATCCTGAAAGCCCAGCGCCTGGTGGCGGTCAACCTGAACGCGAATGAATGGACCCCGGTGGCAGTGCGGCTGCACCTTGTGACTGGCAAGAACGCCGACGAGACGCGCGGCTATGTGACGCGCATCCGGCGGCTCTTCCCGACCCTCTCCAAGCACCCACCGTAACGCCAAACTGTTGCTGCCCAGATGGTTGAATTCCAGCGCCCCTCCGCCTCCAAGCGGTGGGGCGTTTTCTTCAGTGGAGTAGACAGGGAGTAGACGGGGCAAAAAGAAAGGGTCCCGCGAGGCGGAACCCTTTGACTGTCAGTGCACCCAGGAGGAGTCGAACCCCCAACCTTCTGATCCGTAGTTGGGTTTACTAGTTTCTCAAGACGTGATGGGGAGTTATCGAGTCATGGTAAAAGCGCCGACAGTCAATGCCTTTTGTCGAAATTCAGCTTTGAAAATTTGCCCGCCTTTCCCCTGTTTTCCCCTACATTCCTGGCGAAACCATGGGACCGGCATGGGACCGGGAAGCCAATCAGAGGGATAGGATATGGCGCGACGGATACGATTCACTCAGCAGGTCTTGAACGATCTCGTGGCCATCAAGAGCCGTGAATGGGTGTACGACGAGCAAGTCCCGCCACTGGCCATCATGGTAACAGCAAAGGGATCCAAGTCCTTCTACGTCGTAAAGTTGGTGGGAGGCAAGAAAGAGGAGATCCGGATTGGGAGCTACCCCCAGGTGTCCATCCCCCTGGCGCGGCGAATGGCAGCGGAGATCCTTTTGCGAGTGGTCAAAGGGGAAACGGTGGGGACGGAGCGACGCCGCCTAGATCGTGCCGCCCAGATCACGCTGCAGGTCGCATTTGACGAGTACCGCCAGTACCTGGACCGGCACCGGAAGCCCAGGACCATCTACGACTATCAGTCGCAGTGGGAGAAGTATTTGGCGGCCTGGGCCACGCGCCCCATGAAGTCCATCCGTCGGCGCGAAGTGGTCGCCCTCCACCAGACGATCGGCGACAATCACGGCCATCATCAAGCCAACCGCGTGGTGGCCCTGTTGCGGGCTGTCATCAATCGCGCCATCCGCGAGCACGAGCTGGAGATGCCCAATCCGGGCAACGCCATCACGTTCTACCGCGAGGAGGCCCGCACACGCAGGCTGTCCCAGGACGAGTTGCCGGCATTCTTCAAGGCTGTGTTTGAGGAGCCCAACGCGGACATCCGCGACTTCGTGCTTCTCGCCCTGTTCACAGGCGCGCGCAAGGGCAACCTGTTGGCTATGCGCTGGGCAGATGTTGTGCTAGAGCCCGGGCTGTGGATCGTCCCCGCTGCATCATCTAAGACCAGCAGGCAGCTCAACGTGGTGCTCTCAACTGCTGCCGTAGGCATTCTGCAGGCGCGCCAGGCAACCAAAAGCGGCGAATACGTGTTCCCAGGCCGCGAAGGCCGCGACAACGAGCACATGGTGGATCCCAAGTTCGGCTGGTTGCGTGTTTGCAAGCGCGCGGGGCTGAAGGACCTCCACATCCATGACCTGCGCCGCAGCTTGGCGTCATTCCAAATCGACACGGGCGCTCCGCTTGAAGTTATCCAGAAAACCCTGGGTCATGAGTCCAAGGTGACGACTGAAGTTTACGCCAGGCTGGCGTTGGAACCGGTGCGGGAAAGCGTGGAGCGTGCGACATCGGAGATGTTGAAGGCCGTTGTCGTGAATGTTGGATGAAAGATCAGGGACACAAGATGAGTTGAGAGGAACCAAGCCAGAGAACTTGCCAACGCCTGATTAGATATAAAATGCCACAAAGCGAATTTCAGTGGCAGACAATAAAAAGGTGAGATAAGCGAAAAAGCATGATACAAACAGGAGGCCAGCGACGTACTGGCCTCCTGTTCTTGCTGTATCAAAAGTGCTTCAACTGTGCATTACTTGATGTAGACGACTGATTTAACTTGCTGCCCTTCCCGCCCACTAGCAACAACAAAATAGGTTCCACTGGCCGTGTTCACTGGCTGCCAACTGAAGTAGTGCAAACCTGCTGCGAGCGGACCAGAGTAGATCACATCAACCAAGCGGCCCTGCAAGTCCATTACCCTCAATGTAACATCGTCAGGCGCTGGGATTGCCAACTGTAGGCGTGTGCTGGGGTTGAAGGGGTTTGGCGCTGGCTCGGCAAGGGAGAAAACCGTAGGCATTTCGTGCTCGGTTACGCCCACAAAGTTGAGATCCCAGAAGCAGATAGAACCATTGGTGTTCCATGTGTTGACGCCGTCACTTACTCTAAAGTAAAGTCCAACGTTCTGGTTCAGATAGGGTGACAGAAAGCTAGTAGCTGGGCGCCAAGACATAATGGCTGGGCTCGTGTTGACGCTCGAGCCATTCACGAAGATCGAGACTGTCACGCCTGTAGCAGGTTCCGGGGAGAAATTCAATCCAATCAGACCACTGTTCCAGTCAGGGACGAATCCAACTGTGGCGCCAGTATCATGTCCCAGCACATTAACAATGCCGCAATCAGAGCTTGGTCCAGTTACGACTGCAATACTAAGCGCCACGCCAGTCATCGCCACGTTACTGCAGTCGCCACCCGTGTCCAACGTGCAGGCGTAGGTACCGGCCACTGCGCTCTGGAACTGCACCGTGATGGTTTGGCTCTGGCCAGCACCGAGGTTATAATTGCCGCCGCTGGTGATGGAATAGGCTGCGCAAGTCTCGCTGACCGTGCCGCTCAAGGTGCCGCCACCAGTGTTGGTGATAGTAAAGGTGCGTGTCACGACTGTGCCCGGCAGAACTGTGCCGAAGTCTAGAGACGTCGGTGTAACAGAGCATTCTGGGGAGATTTCAACAGTTCCCGCACACATCACGTCTGCGCATGAGCCGCCGGTGTCCAGCGTGCAGGGGAAGGACCCTGAAGATGATGATTGAAGTGTCACTGTGAATGTATGGCTTTGTCCGGCCGAAAGACTGTAGGTTGCAGGTGCTGTTATGATGTAAGCGCTACACGATTCTGTAACTGTGCCACTAAGCGTGCCCCCGCCTGTGTTTGAGATTGTAAATGTCCGAGTCACTGGTGTATTCGGTTGAACAGTTCCAAAGGAAAGGGAGAGTGGATCCACTGAGCAGATAGGTAGCTGATTAACTGTGCCCGAACATGAGACATCAGGGCACGAGCCTCCTGTATCAACTGTGCAGTTATAGGTTCCTGGAGTTGCACTTAGAAGCTGAACAGTAACCGTCTGACTTTGGCCTGCATTCAGACTATAATTGCCACCAGAGATAATACTATATACAGTACAGTTTTCAGTGACTGAGCCGCTTAGAGTGCCACCACCTATGTTCGTAATCACGAAATCTCGAGTGACTGGCACATTTTGGTCAGTACTCTCAAAACTAATATTGCTTACATTGACGGAGCACTCCGGAACAGTATTAATGCAAAAGTTGGTGCTTGAATCATTGACAATTCCTCCTGGCATTGAAGTCCCTTGAGATGCATTTGAGCCGCGTATTTGAAAATTGCAACCCGGAACAGATCCCCCAGCAATATTATTTGGTACCGTAAATGTATACGAGTTGTCTGAAACTGGTCTATCAGCAGTTACGTCATTGCAAAATGACCCATTTTGATACCAATCCAATTGAATGTTCTCATTCCAGCCTCCGTATGGCAATCCTGATATACCACCATTGACACTCCAGTTAACAGTTGCACTTTGCCCAACGGTCATTGGATTAGGGCTTACTGAAACATCAAGAGTCGGCAAGTTGCCTGCATAGAAACGATTCGATTCACACCAATGAATACTCTGATTACCCTGAGGACAAACAAAGAATCTGTGCAAATTCCCAACAGTCAAGTCATTTCCTGGATAATAAGCAAACGAAAATTGTGTTTCGTTATGATTGCCTGATACTTGCACAGTGTGCCCATCACCTCCATCTTCGAAGACAACAGCATAGTTTCCTTGAAAACCGCTAATACTAAGCGTAATTATATAATCGACATCATTGCTTCTCCACATATGCCATCCTTCAGAAAGGAGCATACTTGGGCCCCCATTTGTTGTAATTGTCCAATTGCATGAAACAAGATTCGGTTCTTCTTGGTAAACAAAACCAGCATCAAATGTACTAATTGGATATGTGTGAGTTCTTACTCCATAAAATCCATCACAGTACATTTCAGTTACAGTAACCTGATTGCCGCTAATTCCGGTCACCCATGCAACGTGTCCTAATGAAGATAGGGTTGTACTACAGGCAATAGTATTAATTGCTGGAATATTACTAACATAAAATCCATTGTTCTCCAAATCAGTGGCCCATTCCCTTGCGTTATGCCAAGGTTGTGGCAGTGCTATACCCCAAATGCAGCAAGCAGCTTCCCAAGCCCACCAAGTACAATTCCCATCACCGGAGCAACAACCATAAGGATTGTTTAAACCGCATAAGCAATCGTCATGCTGATCCGCACACTCATACACCGAAAGCGGTGAGCTTTCACTGCTTTCTTGTAATGCTTCCGTGGAGACCAGGTTTGAACCAATTGCTGCTGATGCAGTAGTCGTGAGCAACACCAGCACAATTAGTGCGAAAGAGCAATGGCTTGTCATCGTCATTAGAATTCTCCTTTAATCAGAATAATGATGCAAAAGCAATTTGAGGTTAAGCCCCAACAATTAGAGAGTTGATCAAATCAGCTCAAAAATTGTAAGTGTTAATAGAACTTTGATGATGGCCCCCTTTCAACCGTCGCGGAAGAGTACCGGAAGAAGCTCAAAAACATCATTGTCCACTTGAACCCAACCGGGGCTTTTTCCACTCGCCCGTTGTTGAGATTCATCAACACGACCTTTGTGTAGGCCATCATGAACTCCTGCGCTGTGTGTGATTCGGTGGGGGGTGGTAGTCAGAATGTCTTGCACCTTGGGCCGGAAAAAAAGAGGAAAAGCCCACACTCAGAGAAAACTCTCCCCAGCTTTTGAATGGGGAATTCTTCAGCTTGACTTTCTCACCAGCTTCAAACAGCTTGCCTCCGTGTTCCTGGCGGACATTCCCACCAGGTACCTCACGACCCCCTCTTTTCGTTAATTTCCCGCGCGAGACACGCGCCGTTTTCAGCTCGTGTCACGACTGAATTACCGAAACCGAGTCGCGGGTACCCGTGAGGGCCCGGGTGTTCGCCAGCTGGAACACTGTCACGACTCGGTTTCGCATTAGGTCAAAATCAGGGAGCCAGCGCCATCTGACAGTGGTTCTGGATTCCGCACCCTATCTCAGCTGGAGCATCCATGACCCCCACGACTCCCACCCGCGCCGCACTTCGGCCGATCTTCTCACTTTCCATTTCCAGATCCAATCCGACCCTGCGCGCATAGCCAGGGCTGACAGTTCGCCTGCCGGTTGATCCCCGGTAGAGCCCGCGGACCGTCCAGCCTAGGGCCGTTGTGTGCCCAAGAAACCCGTGCAGGCACGGGTCAGGGGAGCTCTGTGTCCAGGTCCCCCTGGGTGGACTCTGTCCAAACCTACACCTGTCGGCTCCGGCGCGCACACCCTTGCGCCCGGGCCCTGATCCTGCCTTCCGGCGTTGCCGCGCCGGCGCTGACCCAGCGCTGGAGCGGCCATGCTGCCCACCAAACGAGCCCAAGCCTACACGCCCGAGTCCATTGCCCATTACCAGGCCTTGGCGACGGAGGAGGCCGCGCTGCCGGCCACTATGGAGGCGTTCCTGGCACTACTGGGCCCCGAGGGAAAAGGCCGACATGATGAACGGCGGGCCGCCCTGGCCGCCGTCATCCAGCGCTTGCAGGCGGGACACCCCACAAGCGCCAGCATCCAGCTCTGGCTGCTGGTCAGCTACAACCCGCCATTGCACAGCCTAGTCGGGCGCTATGGCAGCCATGGCCGCGACAGCCAAGCCGACTTGGAGAGCGCCGTGGTGCTGGCGTTCCTGGAGGTGCTGCAGACCCTATCGACCGAGCGCCTGGCGGACCCCTACCTGGAGAAGAGGATTATGGACGACGCCCGCAGGCGCCTAATGGTCCTGTTGGGAATCCGGGACTACCAGCAAGCAGATCGTGTTGAAACTGTAGCCGACGAGTCCGTCCAAGACGACCGCGCCGCGGACGAGCGGGAAGATGGATACGAGTCGCTGCTAGTTCAGATCAATGACCTGCCCATCACGGATGGCGACCGCGATTTGCTCGTCGGCATCTACGTCTACGGTTACAACATGGCCGAGCTGGCCGAGCAGTGGCACATCCCCCACGACACAATCAAAAAGCGCTATCAGCGCCTGCTGGGCCGATTGAAGAAAAATATGTGACCCCCCTGTCCCCTTTGGCCTGTTTTCCCGCGCCCTTGTAAGGAAACGACCAAGGAGACCCGGATGAGCATGCCCGATGCGACCCCCGCCACGACTGACCCCACGACTGCCGATGAGGTCGCCGGCCGCGTCAAGGCCGCTTTTTTGATCCTGGCGCTGGAGTTCGGTGGCGTTGCGGCCGAGGCCAACATCAGCACCACCGTGGCCGAGCGTCTTTCGGCCTCCATCGAGACCGCCTTTCGGGCCTGTCTTGAACCACTGGAAAGCCTGCGCGCCAAACCCGTGGTGGGGGCCAATCTCAACCTGCGCCCCTACCCCGCCATCGCCCAACTCCTGGGCACCATTTCCAACACGCACTAACCCCAACCATAACGGAGGTCCCACCATGGGCCGGTTTGACAGCATGAACGAGCGCTACGAGCAGCACACGGTCGAGACGGGGCGCTACATCAAGTTCGACGATGGCGACAAGCACCTGCTCGTCTTCCTGGGCAACCCACACATCCGCGAGGTGTACTGGGACGGCACCACCTACCACGACTGGAAGGAAGGCTGCGGCAAAGAGAAGAGCCTGAAGACCTCGATGAACGTGGCCATCATCGAGCTGGTGGACAAGACCTACGTCTTCCGGGCCCTGAAGGTCTTCGAGAATTCGAAAACCTTCTTCAAGCAGGTGTCGAAGATGGACGCCAAGTACAACATCGACACCCAGATCTTCGAGGTCGAGCGCACGGGCCAGAAGGCCAAGGACACGACCTATACCATCCTGCCCGAAGCCCCGATCACCCCCGAGCTGCGTGCCCAGCTGGCGGCCCAGGAGCTCTACGACCTCACCAAGGACCGCGACGACGACGATCAGAAGGGCGGCAGCAGCGGCAGCACCAAACAGCCCGATCCCCCCGCCATCATCACCCAGGACGAAGGAAGCGCCCTCATCGAGCGGCTCAAGGCCTTGAAGGCGGCGTTGGGCGACGCCCAGGGCGCCCAGATGATGGCCGACTTTCTGGCGCGCTTCGCGATCAAGCAGATCCGCCAGCTCCCGGCGGCGCGGCTCACCGAAGCCCTGAACTGGGTGTCTGGTGAGGAGGAGAACCTGCGTCATGCCAAGAACGACGGCGGCGCGGGTACGGGCGAGGCCGACCCCTTCGATTGATCCGGACGCTCCCCCCAAGCCCGGCCAGCTGGTTCCCCTGCCAATGGCCGGGCCGCTTTTTTCACCCTTAGCGGAGCGCCGCCCGATGCCCCACACCGATCCCGCGACTTGGCCCATTTTGCCAGAGGACCTTCTCTCCCTGCCCGGCGACCCGCTGCCCCCGGTTCCCCTGTTCACGGCGGAGGAAGTCTTCGGCCCCGGCGGGCTGCTAGCCCAAAAGCTGCCTGGCTTCGTGCTCCGCGAAAGCCAGCGCGTCATGGCCAGCGAGGTCGAGGCCGCCCTGGCGGACGGTCGCAGCATCATGATCGAAGCGCCCTGCGGAGTTGGAAAGTCGCTTGCCTACTCCGTGCCCGCCATCCAGCACGCCCTGGCCACTGGGCAGCGCGTGCTCATTGCGACAGCCAACATTGCCCTGCAGGAGCAGCTGGTGCAGAAGGACTTGCCCTTTCTGCAGGGTGTGCTGCCCGTGCCGTTCACGTTCGCCCTGCTCAAGGGCCGCTCGAACTTTTTGTGCGCCGACCGCCTCATGGAGCAGCGTAGCATTCTCTTTGCCGGCGTCGCGGATGGCGACCAAGTAGAGTTCGACCGCGTGCTGGACTGGGCGAACCATACCAGCACGGGCGATGCCAGCGAGCTGCCCTTCAAGGTGACGTCACGCGTGTGGCGCCACTTCGCAATTGGTGACACGAGTGAGTGCGCGGGCTGCACGCTGACCTGCTACCACAAGGCAGCCGTGGAAGAGGCCAAAGAAGCCCACGTGGTGGTCTGCAATTACCACCTGCTCTTCGCCCACCTAAAGGTCCAGGCCGCCACGGGCGGCATGGCCAGCATCCTGCCCGAGTTCGACGTGCTGATCTGCGACGAAGCCCACGAGATGCCCGACATCGGCAGCGATTTCGCGGGCGAAGAGATCGGCCGTTGGAGTTTTCGCGGATTCAAGCGCCACTTGTCCCGGGCGGGCTACGAGGCCCTGGACCATGCGGCGGAGAACCTGTCCCGGGCCATCAAGCTGATGAGCTTCAAGCACGCGGCCCAGGGCTCGAACCGCATCAAGCTCCCCGGGCTCATCGATGAGGATCCCATCCTGGAGGCCCTGCGCCATGCCTATCAGGAGCTGCGCGCCCAGCAGGCCCAGTACGAGGCGGAGAGCAAGGAGCACGCCCAGCTGGAGCGCCAGAAGGAGCAGTGCAGCCAACTGGCCAAACGCGTGAAGGCCCTTGTCTGGCAGGAGCACGCCGAGTGGGTGTACTGGGTGGAGCGCCAGGACGGGGCATCGGGCGAGAGTTGGAAGCTCAAGGGCAAGCCGGTCTCCATCGCGCCCTTCCTGCAACTGGCCCTGCTCCCCTGGAAGCCCGTGATCGCCACCAGCGCGACGCTGACCACTACGCGCGAGAACTTCAGCTTCATCCGCGAGCGCATTGGGCTGGACGCTTGCACACGCCAGCTCGTGCTGCCCAGCCCGTTCGACTTCGGGCGAGCGGCCCTCCTAGTGGTGCCGGATGGACTGCCTGAGCCCACGGACCCGGCCCACCGCGAGTACGTGCATGACCATCTCTACGTGGCCGTCCAGGCCAGCGGCGGCCGGGCCCTCCTGCTTTTCACGTCCAGCCAGGCATTGAAGACCGCCCACCAGCTGCTGGCTTCGGAGTTCACGCGGATGGGCTACCGGTGCCACTGCCAGGGGGATGCCCCCTCCACCCAGCTCATGGCTCGCTTCAAGGAAGACGTGTCCAGCGTGCTCTTCGCCACACGGACCTTCTTCCAGGGCGTGGACGTGCCGGGGGAGAGCTTGTCCCTGGTCGCCTTGGACCGCCTGCCCTTTCCATCTCCCACGGATCCCGTGATGGACTACATCGCCGAGCAAGACCCCAAGGGCTGGTTCCACAAGCACAGCCTGCCCACGGCCCTCATCACTTGGCGGCAAATCTTTGGCCGGCTGATCCGCCGGCATGACGACCGCGGTGTGGTGCTGCTGCTGGACGGTCGGGTGAGCACCAAGGCCTACGGCAAGCAGTTCCTGAAGGCCATCCCGGGCGGCATGCTCTCGCGCGAGGTAGCGGCCATTGGGTCCTTCTTAGCCGACCCGGAGGACCCCTTCGCATGAGCATGAACAAGCCCTTGGATCTAGCCCTGACAGCCGAGCACATGATCGATCTCGCCGCCTATCTGGACGGCATCGGCCGGTCGCGGATGGCCGGGCATGCGCGCGATGCGCTCACTGCGCTGGAGACAATGCGGCCCGTGGTGGAGGCAGCGTGCTCCCTTGTGGCCACCGTCAAGGTCGGTGTCGATTTCAGTGGCGGGCGCAAACTTGCAGACGCTGTCAGCGCCTACCAAGCCGCCACAGAAGGGCCCGAAACATGAGCGCGCCCATCCTGGTGGACAGCCTGATCCGAATCCCGCTCCGGGACCTGCCCCCGCGCGTGCGCGAGCTCCTGGAGCAGGCCTTGTCGTATCCGAACCCCGCCTTTCAGAAGGCCAAGGCCCGGGGCGTGCAAACCCCGCGCGAGCGGGTGGAAGGCGTCTGGCGCCTGATCCCCAAGCGCCTGGACGGTTTCCACGTGGATGAGCGCGGCCGGTGGTGCATGCCCCGCGGCGCCGTGGGCCTTTTGCGCGAACACGTGTTGCCCTGGCCGGGCATCGAGGATCGGCGCAGCCGGGTCCCCCTGGCGCCCAGCACGCTGCCGGCGATGCGCGTTGAGCTGCGCCCCTATCAGCTGGCCGCCAAGGAGGCCATGGTTACCCGAACCCAGGGTGTGGTGGTGATCCCCGCCGGCGGCGGGAAGACCCTCACGGCCCTGGCCGCTCTGGTGGAGATCGGACAGCGCACGCTGGTCCTCGTCCACACGCTGGACTTGAAGGAGCAGTGGGAAGAGGAGCTGGACGAGCACCTAGGCGTGGCGCCCGGAAAGACCGCGCCCATTCAAGTGGCCACGGTCCAAACCCTGGCCAAGATGCCCGCGGACGCGCTTGCGCGGCACCTGGCCGGTTTCGGCTGCCTGATCCTGGATGAAGGCCACCACTGCCCGGCCAGCACGTTTGACCGCGTGGTGAACGCCAGCCCGGCTGCTTGGCGCTTGGCGCTGACCGCCACACCCGACCGGGAAGACGGGCTGACGCCCAAGCTCCTGCACACCTTCGGTCCCATCCTGCATGAGACCCGCCAGGAGGACCTGCTCGCCGCCGGCTACCTGGTGCCGGCCGTCGTGCACGAGGTCCACACGAGCTTCACGTTCCCCTACCAGGGCGCCGAGGATTACCAGGCCCTGGCGGAAGCCCTGGCCCGGGACGCGGACCGCAACACGCTCCTGCTGGAGACGCTGGAGGCCCTGTACCAGGACGAGGAGCGCGTAATCCTGGTGCTGTCCACGCGCGTGGAAGACCATCTCTTACCGCTCTTCGAAGCCGCCAAGGCTCGGGGAATCCAGGGCGAACTCCTGGCCGGCAAGGTCAAGAAGGACGCCCGGCGGCTCATCCGGCGCGCCGTGCGTGAAGGCCACGTGCGCGTACTCTTCGCCTCTACGGTCGCCGACGAAGGCCTCAACATCCCTGAGCTCAACACCCTGCTCCTCACCTTCCCGGCCAAGGCTGAAGGGCGTGTGGAGCAGCGCGTGGGGCGCGTCATGCGCGCAGCGCCAGGCAAGACCCGGGGCGACGTCTACGACTTCATCGACAGCGCCGTCACGAACGTGGCCACCGATGCCAAGCCGTTTCTGCGCCAGTACGCCAAGCGCCGGGCCGCCTACAAGAAGCTGCGGGCCACCATCGTGAAGGCCACGCCAGCGGCCCAGGCCGCCCACAGCGCGCCGGACGCCGGGCTACTGCCCCCCGTGTCCGCCCCGGCGATTCGGGTGCCCCACTCGAGCCGGCGGATCGTGGTGGGCATGGACCCCTCTTTCACCCACTTCGCCCTAGTGGCCGTCGATGTCGACCTCTGGTGGCCCGTGGCCATGACCACGCTCTGCACGTCGCCCAGTGACAAGAAGCTGGGCATTCGCAAGGCGGACGACGATGGCCAGCGGCTAGAGATCCTGGCCACTGGGATCCGCGACTTCCTGGCCCGGTTCCGCCCGAGCCTACTCTGCTGCGAGACCCCGTCCAGCGGAGCCCAGAGCGCCGCGGCCTTGAAGGGCCTGGCCTATGCCAAGGCCCTCCTTGTGACGGCCAAGGTCTACCACGAGGCGCCCACCATCTGGCTCTTGCCCGGGGACATCAAAGAGCGCGTGGGCGGTGGCCTCATCGCCACGAAGGCGCGCGTGGCGCAGGGCGTGCAGGCCTGCCGCGCCCGCGATGGGCGGCCGTGGACCGAGGCGGGCTGGGATCCCACCAAGGACCGCAGCGAGCACCAGTTCGACGCTGCAGCGGCCATTCTGGCCAGCCTGAACGAAGACCTCTTCCAAGCCGTGATCCGATAGGAGCGAGCCCGTGGGGCATTACCAGGACTTGGTTGAGCGCTTGAAGCGCGAGCTGACGATGGACGAGCTGGTCCCGCACCACACGGGGCGCAAGCCCATCCGCTGCCCGCTGCCCGGCCACGAGGACAAGGACGGGTCCTTCTTGGTCTATGCGGAGACCAACTCCTGGTGGTGCCCGAGCCACCCCCACACGCGTTGCGGGGGAAGCCCCCTCGACTTCATCATGCTGGCCGAGAACCTGGACTTCAAGGGGGCCGTGCGGTTTGCGGCCGACCTGAAGGGCTGGGACCTAGCCCCACCGACGGACGAGGAGCGCGCAGCCGAGGCGGCCCGCCACAAGCGCGAAGAGACCCTGAGTGCAATGGTTCGCTATGCCCATGGCCAGCTCTTCGCCGACACGGACGTGGCGCGCGAGGCGCGCGACTATCTGGCCGGTCGAGGCTTCCACGAGCGGCTGCTGAAAGACCACCAGGTGGGGCTGCTGAATCTGGAGAAGCTCTATCAAGTGCGTGGGAGCCACCCGCTCTTGGCCGACTACAACCAGGCGGACTTCGATGCATCCGGGCTGCGAAATGCCGAGGGTCGGCTGCTCTTCCGGGACACGCGCATCGCCTTCCCGCTGCTGGTTCGCCAGCGCGCCGTGGGCGCGACATTCCGCGCCCTGCCAGGCTCGGCCGACAAACGAAAATTCGTCCACCTAGCTGGACAGGCCGCCCAGCTCTGGAACCAGGACGCCCTGTTTAGCAAGAACCGCGACGTGGTGGTGGGCGAGGGTGTCCCGGATGCCGCCACGCTGGCTGGGTGGGAAATCCCGGCCGTGGGCAATCTGGGCCTGGAGATCGCGCTCAACGCCCACCTCTTTGCCCACCAGAACGTGGTGACCCTCGTCTGGGACAATGACAAGGCAGGCCGTGGGCGTGTCGTGCCTGCGGGCCGGGCCATCCAATCCGCCCTGCGCAATGGCGAGGTGCGGATCCTCCACATGCCCGGGGAGAAGGACATCAACGACTGGGCGCGCGCCGGCGGAACGCGTGACGAGTTCCTGGCCCTGCTGAAGTCCGCCCCTGATCTCCTGACTTACCAAGTCCAGCTGCTGCCGGACGTGAAGGCCGGCGAGCGCATGACGCGCGAGGCCCAGGCCATGCTGCACGAGCTTTTGGCCGACCTCGTGGACCTGGACGGGAACCTCCAGGACACCTACCTGGCCACCATCGCCAAGCGCGTGGGGTCCACGCCCAAGTCGCTGCGCGACATGCTCAAGGCCCAGGCTAAGAAGTCGCCCCCGGCTGCAGCGGCCACCACAACGAACGCACTACCAGAACCGCAGTCGCCCTCACTTGGCGCCGTGTTCAAGGACGAGGTTCCCTATCGGGCGGCATTGGGGTTCAGCTTCCATGGGCCTCCGACCGCCAACATCGGCGTCTGGCTCCGCCCCAGGGAAGATGAGGAGCACGCCCCCTTCATCATCGAGTCTGTCATCCAGGACGAGAAGCCGTCCGTTTCGCTTGTCCCCTACGCAGACCGCAGCACGAAGTCCAAAGGCAAGATCCGCTTTTCGAATGAGGACCTGCCGCGATGGACAAAGGGGGAGGTGCCCTACAGCATGGCAAGCCTGCTCGCAGATCCGAAGGCCAACACGCCCAATGCGGCCCAGGTCTTCACGCGGATGCGTGGCCTGATCAAGCGGTTCATCTGGTACCCGGCTGACCATGAGTACGACATCGTGACCCTTTGGATCATGATGACCTATTTCTTTCCGGTTTTCGGCCGCGTGGGATACTTGCACTTCAATGGCGGGTCCGGTTCGGGGAAGAGCCTGAGCCTTCGTTTCATCGAAGCCCTGGCCTTCAACGCCCTCAAAACGTCCAACATCTCAGACGCAGCCCTCTACCGCACGGTAGACGGGTCCCGGTCCACCTTGCTCATGGACGAAGCTGAGAAGCTGTCCTTTCCAAAAGCTGGCACCATCGAAGCCGCCACACGCTCCCTCTTCCTGGACTCCTACGCAGACGGGGCTCTGGTGTACCGGATGAACACGGAGACCAATCAAGTCGAGGGGTTCGACGCGTTCAGCCCCAAGTGCCTGGGAAGCATCAACAAGATCGACCCGGTCTTCGCCAATCGATGTGTCGCCATCCACTGTCTTCGAAAGGAGAAGGGCGTCAACCTGGTCCACCATGCGCAGAAGGTGGAAGAGGTTGCCCGCCTGTCTGCAGAGCTGCGGAACATGATGCACTGCATGGTGTTGACCCGGTTTCATGAGGTCTGGCGGATCTACACGGTGGACCTGATGGGCGCCTACACGGAGATCGAGAATCGAGAGTACGAGATCTGGATCTCCCTGATTGCCATGGCGCGGTTGGTTGACCAAGACGCAGACTGGGATGAGACCAAGTCGCTGGTTGACATCATCCTGAAGGCGCAGCGGGAGAAGGAAGCCGAACGCGAAGAGGAAGCCCGCCGCGAGAGTGTCGACATCCTGATCCTACAGACGGCACTCAACCTGATCACGGGCGACAACCAGCGCGACTACGAAGTGTTTGGAGAGGCGTGGAAGTTCGTGGGCAAAGGACTTGCCAAGGCCATCCAGGCAGAACTGGATGAAGACGGCGCATGGCCATTCGAAAAAGACTTGACCAGTAACCGCCTGACCAACCTACTCAAGACCCAGCACGTCATCGAAGAGGCTGACATCACCAGAATCACAGTGGGTGGTGCCCGCAAGCGAATTCTCAAGATCCGCCCCGATAGCCTGCGCCAGGCCCTGCAGCGCATGCACGGCCTCGACGCGGAAGAAGAGGCCGCGCTACCTGCGCAAGACGCACCTCCACCGCCAGCCCCCGCTGCGGCCGTGCCCGCCACGAATCCACCCCAAGACGATCTCCCATTCTGAAAGGACGAACCATGTGGATCCACACCACGCTCGGCTACTACAGCATTACCCAAAGCCCGCTCCAATTGGGCAAGTTCCAGATCCGAGCCCGCACGCGCGCCCATCTGGAAAACCTGGCCAGACACTTGGATGAGCAGATAGGTCCCAAGTGCTATTTGGGCGGTATCCTGGAGACCCCGCGGGCGGACTATCGCTGGCGCGTTGTGATCAACTTCGCGCGGCTGCAGACGGTGATGGGCGTGCTCATGGAGCGGGTGGACTACTCCAACTTCAAGGCTGCCGCCCAGCGAGCCCTGCCGGAAGACCACGCCTACCATGAAACACTCCATCGCACCTGGTCCACCATGGCCCACCTGCAGGACCTGGAGAAGGAGGTGGCCGGTGGCTGAGAAGAAACCCCACGTGATTGCCGACAGCTACCGCATCATCGGACTGGCGGCCGAGAACTTCCTGCGCCTGAAGGCCGTGCGCCTGGCCATTGATCCCGCGGCCCACGCCCTGGAGATTTCGGGCGAAAACGGGGAGGGCAAGTCCAGCGTCATCAAGGCCATCTGGACGGCCCTGGGCGGCGCCAAGGCCCTGCATCAGAACGACGAGCCCGTGCACGACGACGCGGACAAGGCCGTCATCACGCTGGACATGGCGCCGGCGGACGACGCCCGGGCGAACAGCCCGCGGCGGATCCGTGTGACACGCACTATCTCGGCGGAGGGCGGCTGGGGCCTGAGAATCTGGACCCCGGACAAAGGCACGTTCCCCAGTCCCCAAGCCATCCTGGACGGCTTCTTCAACACTCTGTGCTTCGACCCCAGCGAGTTCCTTCGCATGAAGCCCGAGGCGCAGGCCAAGGTGATGGTGGACCTGGCTGGCGTGCGGGCACCCATCGATGCGCTGAAAGCCAAGCGCCAGGTCTTCTATGACGAGCGCACGGACGTGAACCGCGACCAACGGAAGGCCGAAGTGCGCCTGGAAGCCTTGGTTCCGCCCGAGGCTACGGTGCGGGCGGAAGTCAGCCTGACCGAGCTGAACCGCCAGATCGAGGCGGCGCGCCAGGTGCAAGTGGCGAACGACAAGGTGCGCCAGGAGCTGCAGGCCCTCTACGACGACCATGCCAAAGCCAAGGCCGACGTGAAGCGCTTGGAGGGCGAGTTGGAGGCGGCGCGGGCCCGCGTAGAGGATCTGGTGACGCAGGGCAAGGACAAGCGGACGGCCGTGGCCGAGCTGCCGGACCCAGGCCTGCAGGCCCTGATGTACAAGCTGGAAACGGCCGAGTCCGACAACGCCCTCGCCCAGGCGGCCAAGCGGTACCGCGAGGAAGAGGCGGAAGTGGACCGCCTGCAGAAGAAGAGCGAAGCCCTGACCCGGAACTACGACGCGGTCAACGACGAGATCGCCGCCGTGCTGCTGGCCGCCAAGCTGCCTATCGAAGGCCTGGCCATTACGGAAGACGGGACCATCCGCTACCGGAACCGGCCCTTTGCCCAGGCGTCCGACGCCGAACGCCTGGAGGTGTCGCTGGCCATGGGCGCGGCCATGCACCCGCGGCTGAAGTTCCTGGCGCTGCGCGAAGCGTCCATGATGACTGAGCGGACGCGCGAACGCGTGAAGGCCTGGGCGGCCGAGCACGACGTCCTGGTCCTGTTCGAGCTGGCCACCAGCGAGGAGATTGGGATCCACATCGTGGACGGCGAAGTCCTGCAGCGGGACCTGCAACTGGAGGCCGGCCATGCCCAGTGATGGAGGAGAGGGCCGGCTGGCCGGGCCCAGCAGGGTTTACCTGGAGACGCCAGCGGTGTGGGAGATCCTGGCCATCCTGGACCGCGAGGCGCTGCCCATGGAGACCGTGCTCGAGCACCTGGCGGGCTTCCGATGGGAGGACCTGCAGTCCGCCTACTGGCTGACGCGCCGGCGCGCGGACCTGCAGCGCCGCCAGGTCCTGGTGGACGGTGACGACGTCGGGCGGGCCGCGCGGATCCGTGCGCGCAACTACCTGACCCGGGCCGTGCAGCAGACCCTGATGGTAGAGCGCTCCCGCATGCTGGAGGAGGAGGCCGCGGCCATCGTGGCCCTGGTCCGGGGCAGCCCGCCGCCCCACATCGGCGCGCACCTGCGCTCTGTCATCCAGGTCCTGGTCCTAGCCGGGTCCCCGCAGCCGCTCACCGTGCGGCTGCGCCGGCTCTTGGCCGTGACACCCCAGAGGCTCGAGGAGGCGCTGCAGCGCCTGCTTGCGCTTCCGGCCCATGCCCAGCTGCGCAGGGCCTGGCCCAGCCGGCTGGAGCGCCCGCTCATGGCCTGGGTGCTGGAGCAGGCCATTCACCTGCAGCGAGAACTGCTGGCAGATCGAAACCAGTGAGGGCCCATGTCGACGCCCAGGAAGAAGCGTGTCGCCACAACGCCCAAGCGCGAGAACCGTAACACGGATCCGCATTGGACCAACTGGGAGTACCTAGCCGCTTTCGGTGAAGATGATCTGGGCTACACGTACCTCGATGCCGTCAAGCAGTTCTGCAGCCAGCCCAGCGAAGAGGAGAGGTGGTTGGATGAGCTGGTCCGCCAAGCCCGTATCGCACATGACCGTGCCGGCCTGCGCCGCTCAGGGCGCCATGCCGCATGGAGCGTCTTTCGTCGGGCTGGCATGATCCTCTTGCATAATGAGATGCACGAGATGAAAGTGAAAGGGAAGCATGGACCCCGGGCCGTTTTCCTTTGGCCAGCAACAGCTTTAATGGTTGTCGTTGGGACAAACTGGCAGGTGCTTTACCCAAAGCACCCCTCAGTGGTTCGCGCCTCTGGTGGCGGTCGGTCCATTTCAAAGGGACAGCTGTCTGAACGAGTCTCGATTTGAAACAAAGTCAGAAAGGAACAGAATGACTTGACATTGCAATGATCAAACAAGATAAATTCAATGTGCCTGCAACCCGATGAGCAAGAATCGGTGAAACAATTTGATTGACAATGATTTACATGAGCAATCCGTGAGGCAAGCTATGAGACACGAGACAACACACCCTTGGATTAACTTCAGTATCAATATGCAGGATGCTGATCCGAGGCTATGGTTGATGCTGGGCGAATGTAAATCAAAGATTGAACATATTGCAAATGTCCCGTTGTGGCCTGCAACAGCCAAAGAATTGTATAAGTTGTATCTGGCCAAAGGCGTCCTTGCTACTACCGCCATAGAGGGAAACACTCTGTCTGAACAAGAAGTGAGAGATCATCTAGATGGCAAACTTAAAGTCCCTCCATCAAGGGAGTATCTTAAGACTGAAATTGAGAACATAATAGAGATATGTACAAGGATAGATAAGGGCGTTATAGATGGAGTTGTTCCGTTATTGAGTTATGATTACGTGTGCGACATTAATAGAGACATTTTACAGGAACTTGAGCTTGATGAGGGAGTCATCCCCGGTGAAATTAGAAAGCATAGCGTTGTAGTAGGCGCTTATAGAGGAGCCCCATATGAGGAGTGCGAATATTTATTGAGAAAACTCATGGAGTGGCTGAATAGTGATGATTTTGAATGTGACAACAATGACAGAATAGTTTATTCGATTTTAAAAGCAATCATATCACATGTCTACATTGCGTGGATACATCCGTTTGGAGATGGAAATGGAAGAACTGCGCGTATCATTGAACATACAATTTTAACCGCAGCTGGAGTTCCTGCAGTCTCTACTCATTTATTAAGTAATCATTACAATATGACAAGGTCCGATTATTATCGAAAGCTGGACCATGCCAGTAAAACGAGAAATGGATTAATGAATTTCATTAGATACGCAGTTCTTGGATTATTGGATGAGCTGAAATCTCAGATTGATTTGATTTGGAATCAGCAATGGGAAATGGCGTGGAGAAATTATGTTCATAGTCATTTCAGCGATAAAAACTCCTTTGCTGACGTTAGACGGCGACGATTGGCTCTCGACATTTCAAGCACAGAAAAGGGATGTAAACAAAGTGAGATTCCAGCAATCTCAGGTCGAATGGCAGAGTATTACCTTAATATAGACGGTAGAACCCTGACGAGAGATCTAAGAGTGCTTGTGGAGAGCGGCTTAATTAATCTAGACGCTGGTGTATATCGTGCAAAGAAGGAAACTATTCTTGCGTTTAGAGCGCCATCAATGACGTAAAATAAGTGAGATTTGACCAAGAAGAATGAAATGCTAAGCTGGTCTCAAGAAAGGCTATCTTGCTAAGAGGTAGCGTTGATTCAGATTTTCCCAACCACTCCACTTGACAAATGTCAATCCGAACTGTACTCTCTTCCGCCTTCAACGCGAACACGCACTCTCCACCATAGGCACTGTGCGTTAGGGCGACTCGCCGCAACCCCCCCGCTGCGAGTCGTCACAGAGAGGCCCCGCCGAACCTGGACGGGGCCTTTTCTGTTTTAGAACTGCGCAATCGCCGACCACAACTTCCCTGCACTTTTTCCGCACCCCCTGTCCCCTTTGGCCTGTTTTCCCGCGCCCTTGTAAGGAAACGACCAAGGAGACGGCGACCCATGTCCATGCCTATCCATCGCCCCCCGCGCCTCTACATCGCCCACCCGTACCGGGCCACTACCCGGGGCATCATGGATCTCAACATCCAGGCCGCGCGCCTGGCCGGCGTGGCGGCCGCGCGGGCCGGCTGGTACCCGGTCATGCCGACCGTGAACACGGCCGGGTTTGATCTGCTCCTGCAGGATATCCCCGAGAGCTTCTGGCTGGCGGGCACGATGGGCCTCCTGGCCACGTGCGATGCCGTGCTCATGGCCGGCAACTGGTGGGACAGCGAAGGTTGCCGCGCGGAGTACGACGAAGCCCTTGGGCTGGGCCTGCCTATTTACCTGCCCAACACCTTGCCCAACCAGGACGGGAAAAAGCTCCAGGCGGATCCCACCCGGCCCGAGGATTACCTCGCATGAAGGCCAAGCCATTTGTCATGCCCACGCCCGTGGACGAGAAGGCGCTGGCCCTGGAGTCCCAGATACTGGCCCTGGTCCACGACATCCACCTGCAGCTGGGACACGACACCACGCACCCGCCGGCCCTGCTGACCGAGGCAGAGGCCGCCCTGGTTCTCCACCAGCAACCCAAAACGCTCCAGTCCTGGCGCTACGCCCAAAGCAAGAGCCTGCCCGCGCGCAAGATCTGCAGCACCGTCCTCTACCTGCCCCGGGACCTAGCGGCCTTCATCCTGAGCTGCAAAGGAGACGCCCAGTGATCACCCTTTCCACGTCTACCGTCGTCACTGCCTGCGTGTTCACGCCCCTGTTCGTCGGTGCGCTGACCACTGTCCTGGCCCGCCGCGCGGCCCGTGCTGCCGTCAAGGAGGACCGCACCGCCTGGCGCGCCAACCTCAACAGAGGACTACTGGACGCATCTCAGGCCACGGCCCAAACGTCTGAGGCGGCCGCGGCTGCCCTGAAGCTGGTGGCCGAAGCCATCCAGGGCACGGGCGAGATGGGCGTGCTGGAGTCCAGCGTCCTGGCCGAGCGAGTGGCCGAAGGGGCCAGCCTGGACGCACGGGCAGCCCGGGCCCCCGGTATCGCGCGGGCCATGATCATGCTGCAGGAGATCGCTGCTGCGCGCGAGCTCATCCGCGTAATGGATCCGGCCGGCGCACGGGATGCCTCGCTCCAGGACGACGCCGTCCAGCACCTCGACAACGCCACCCAGGCGTGCCTGGGTGCGCCCAAGACCACTTGATCCACCAATCCAACAAGCCAAGAGGAGGCTACATGCGACCGAGGAAGGCCCGCGAAGAGCACGTGGTGCCCCTGCACCCGAGCCCCGACACTCCGACCACACAGAGCCAAGAACCCGCGCCCAAGCCTGCCGGCAAGGAGAAGGGCAACAAGCTGACGGACACCGACTGCAAGGCCTATGACCACCTGTCCCTCGAAGTGCACCAGCTGCAGGAACTCACTGCCTGCGCCGGCTGGGGGCGCTTCTTCGGCAGTCTCATGCGCGAGGCGGATGAGGCCCGCACACAGCTGGAGTTCGCCGAGAAGCCGCGCGACGTGGTCAAGCTGCAGGCCACCATTGCTTTGGTGAAGAGCCAGCTGAAGAAGCTGCACCAGCCCGTGGAGGACCTGAACGGCATGCGCACTCGGTGGCCGCTGTTCATGAGCGAGCTGCCCTGGCGCGGGGACTTTGACGAGCTCACCGGGCGGGTGACCCTGATCTGGGCCGGCCTGGGCGAAGCCCCCGGCGACTTCCACCAGTCGCTGATCAAGTCGGGCGCCAGCACCGGTGCGCGCCCGGATCCCAGCAAACCCGCCGAACCCGCCGACCCGGTTGTCCTACCGGCCACGCCCGCCGCTACGGTGCCTGGCGACACCGTGGACGAGGACCCGGAAGAGGACCTGGACGACGACGAGAACCTGGACCCCGCCGGCGGAGACCCCGAACCCGACGACCCCTTCGGAGAATGATCCATGGTCGCCCAAGACGTCATCAACCGCATGCGCGCCTACCACGGCTACACGGCCAAGGACGCGGATCGAGCCGTCCGCGACGTCTTCGACGTGGTCCGCGAGCTGCTGGACGAGCTGGATGCAGACGAGGCCCTGACACTGCCCAACCTGGGCCGCTGGTTGTGCCGCGTGAAGGCCAAGCCGCATGGTGCCCATGGTCTGGAAATCGTCTGGAACGGCTGTCGGCCGCTGAACCAAGGCAAGGCGGCGCGCACTCTTCCCGCTGACGACCCCAGGGTGATCAAGGCGCTGAAGAAGAAGCGCCGGCCCTGGCCCAATTGGAGACCTGACGAATGCCTTTGAAGTACCGCAAGCGCACCATGTCCACGGCCAATCAAGACCTCCACCACTCGGTAAGGGTCAACCTGCGCCAGTTGATGAGCGAGTACCAGCTCCCCACGAAGTCGGGGAAGGGAATTGGCATCTGCACTACGGCCAAGCTGTCCGGCATCGGGGTGGGCAGTGTGCAATCCATCCTGAAGGACAGCGGGCACAGCCCCAGTCTGCGCGTCCTCTTCGAGCTGGCCCAGTTCTTTGGTGTCCCGGTGACACGTCTTCTGCAAGCGCAGGAGTCCTGACCATGCGTGCGGGATGGCCGGCCTTCCTTCCCGTTGACGACCTGCCCCGGGACCCAATGGTCCTGGGGCAGGCTGTCGCCCCGACCCCACGTCCAGCGGCCCAGCGCATACCTCAGGTGGAGGAGCTGGAGAAGCGCGTGCTCGACCTGGAGTCACGCCTTCAAACCCTGCAGGCAATGGCGAGCAACGATCCAGGCAGAGACCAGCTGCAGCGGGACCTGACGCGCGAGGTCCTTCTCCTGCACTTCCAGGTGGGTGGGCTGAAGCAAGAGCTGCTCCATGGCTGAGCCCACACTCCTCACGGCCGACGAGGCCCTGGCGGCCGTCCTGGACGCCCTGCATGCCCCGCACGACACGCCATGGGGCGAGCTGCCTGCCTTGGTGGCGCTGCGCTGCCGGCCCATGGACCGCCAGCGTCTCGATCGCCTGGTCGCCGGCGGGCTCAAGTGCGCCATCGACACCCACGGACCCATCAGCCACGAGCAGCGTGTCAGCGCGGCCAAACGCATCGCCGGCCAAATCCATGCCGTCCTCCGCGCCCAACACCTGGGGCTGGAAGACCCTGGGCAGGGCGTGCCCCGGACGCGCAGGGAGCGCACCAGCCACCCCCTGGGGGACGTGGGCTCGGCCTGCCGCGTCTGTGGCTGCACAGAGGACCGCGCCTGCCCTGGTGGCTGCTGGTGGGTGGAGCCTGACCTCTGCAGTGCGTGCGCGGAGACCGCGGCATGAACGCCATTGACCTCTTCGCCGGCGCTGGCGGCTTCAGCCAGGGTGCCAAGCTGGCTGGCATCGACGTGCTGTGGGCGGCGAATCACTGGCCCGCGGCCGTCGCCATCCACCAGCTCAACCACCCGGACACGCAGCAACTGTGTCAGGACCTCCACCAGGCGGATTGGACCCAGGTGCCGGCCCACGACATCCTGCTCGCCAGCCCGGCCTGCCAGGGCCACAGCCGCGCCCGCGGAAAGGACCGGCCCCACCACGACGCGGCGCGCTCATCGGCCTGGGCTGTCGTCTCCGCCGCGGAGTGTCACCGGCCCGCCGTCGTGCTGGTGGAGAACGTGCCGGAGTTCCAGGCCTGGGCGCTGTTCCCGGCCTGGTGCCAGGCCCTGCAAGCCTTGGGCTACGCGCTGGCCCCGCACCTGGTGGACGCCGCCGACCACGGCGTGCCGCAGCACCGCCGCCGGCTGTTCTTGGTGGCCACCAGGAGCCGCAGCCCGCTCCAGCTGGACCTGCCAGCCCGGCAGCACGTCCCGGCCGAGTCCTTCGTGGACATTGGCGCCGGCAGCTGGAATCTGGTGGACCGCCCCGGCCGGGCCGCTGCCACTCTGGCGCGCATCGAGCGCGGGCGCCGCGAGCTGGGCCGCCGGTTCCTCATGGGCTACTACGGGAGCTGGAAGACCGGCCGCAGCCTGTCCAAGCCTATCGGCACGCTCACCACGCTGGACCGCTGGGCCCTGGTGGACGACGACCGCATGCGCATGTTGACGCCGGATGAGATCCGCGCGGGCATGGGCTTCCCCTCCGACTACCAACTGCCGGCCCAGCGCCGGCTGGCCATCCACTTGCTCGGAAACGCCGTGTGCCCGCCTGTGGCCGCGGACCTGCTGCGCGAGATCGTGAAGGCTGCATGAAGAAGAAGTGGGATGGGGTTGAGCGTCGAAAGACCTCTCCGGTGAGGCGCCGCGACGGTGACGTGTATCGCCCGGGGCGTTTCAAAATCGACGGTTGGTTCTGGCGCGAAGACCGCCGCAAGAAGGCCAAGCAGGGGGCTGCATGACCAACATGCCAACGGCCCACCCGCAGCCGTCCGCCCACGATTGCTGCCTCGTCATCCGCTGGCAAATCCCACACCCGGTTCGCCGGCTGAAGGGCCTGCGGCGCGACCACGCTGAACGCCTCCTGGAGGACTTGGTCGACATCCTCCGCCCCTTCGTGAACGAACTGCAGGTGGTAGAGCAACAGCCGGACGGCAGCACGGGAGCTGTCTTGCGTAGCTGGACCACTCTCGCCAGCCCTTTGCCACCTGTGCCGGAGGATGCGCCACCCCACGGCGCGGCTTGGTTTGTGGCCACGGCTGCCTCTTTCAATCCGCCCACGCCTGATGAAAGGAATCCCACATGAGCTTTGAACCTGTCACCCAGGACATGGCCCTGCAGGCCGCACGCACTTGGCTGGGCCGCGTGTCGGACCCGGCCGCCGCCGCCGGCCGCATGGGCGTCGTCATCCGAGAGGCCCTGGAGCTGGACGACGGCTACCCGGGCCTGTTCGTTATCAGTGACGGCGCCGGCGTCGCCCTGGTCGCTGGCGACATGCAGGCGCAGCCCATCCTGGGCTGGACCACGCGCGGCGACTTCCACGAGATGGCCGACGCCCCGCCAGGACTGGCCGAGCTGGTGTCGGCCTGGGGCCGGCAGATCCTCCTCACCCGCCAGGCCCCGCCGGAGCGCGCGGCCGCGGCCAACCCCAACCGGGACGCCTGGATGCAGCTCCTGGACGAAAGCGCGCGCGCCCAGGATGAGGAGCCGGTCAAAGAGATAGCCCCGCTGCTTTCTGCGCGCTGGGGCCAGGGCGCCGGCTGGAACGCCGACTGCCCCATCGATGCGGCCGGCCCCGGGGGCCGGGCCTACGCCGGCTGCGTGGCCACGGCCATGGGCCAGGTCCTGCACTTCCACCAGCACCCCTGGCGTGGCCAGCACGTCCAGGGCTACGACCATGACGTCTACGGACCGATCGACTTGGACATGCTGGAGGAGGCGCCCGAGTGGAAGGCCATGCTGGACGCCGGTGCCACGTCCGCCGCGGCGCGCCTGCTCTACATGGCTGGCGTGGCCGTGCGCATGAACTACGGGCCCCGGACGTCCACGGCCTCTTCGGGCAACATCGTGACAGCCCTCAAGAGCTTCCTGCGCTACCAGGACGCGGCCCGCTTGGTGTGGCGCGCCAGCACGCCGGCGGAGGAATGGGAGGCCCTGATCCAGGAGGAGTTGGCGGCCGGCCGGCCCATTATCCACCGCGGCCAGGGCGCCCAGGGCGGCCACGCGTTCAACCTGGACGGCTGGCGCAGCGATGGGTTCAAGCACTTGAACTTCGGCTGGAACGGGACCTACAACGGCTGGTACACGCTGGACTCCATCACCCCCGGCTACATGGACTTCTCCGGAACCCAGGGCATGGTGGTGGGCATTGCGCCCCGGCTGGAGGACCTGCTCAATCCACCCGATGGCCAGCACAACGTGTCGCCTGACGCCGTGTCCCTGCGTTGGCGCCCGCGTGACGGCATGGCGCGCATTGAGCTGGAGGTCGCGCTCAACGCGCTCTTCATGCCCACGGTTCGGCGCGTCGTGCTCACCAGCGGGCTGGTCCAGCACACGCTCACGCGCCTGGCCCCCAACACGCGCCACTTCTGGCGCCTGACCTTCATCGACAAGACAGGCCGGCGCATCGCCCTGGCCGCCTGCAGCTTCGTCACCGGGCCCAGCCTGACCACGACCCCGGGCAAGAAGCCGGGCACGATGGTGAACCCGGGCACGCCGGAGGCCATCGCATGACGCGCTTTGCGGCTGACACCACGGTCCCGGCGGAACGGAGCCGGGCCGAGATCGAGCAGATCCTCACCCGCTACGGGGCCAGCGAGTACATGTACGGCTGGCGGGAAGAGAATGCCGTCGTGCAGTTCCACATGGCCGGCCGGCACATCCGCTTCGTGCTGCCGCTGCCCAGCAAGCAGGACCCGGCCTACACGCGGACTCCGGCCCGGGGCAAGCAGCGGGATCCGGAGGCCGCCGAAAGGGCCTGGGAGCAAGCCACGCGCCAGCGCTGGCGGGCCCTGGCCCTGGTCATCAAGGCCAAACTGGAAGCCGTCGACTCCGGCATCACCACCACCGAGCAAGAGTTCCTGGCGCACACGGTTCTGCCCGACGGATGCACCGTGGGCGAGCACTCCCTGCCCATGATCCGGCGCGCCTACGAGACCTGCACGATGGTCGAAATCCTGCCCATGCTGCTTCCGGCCTCTGGCGGCCAGCCGAGGAGGAGCTAGTCCATGAGCCAGGAACCGCGTAGCGCAGCGGCCGCCCATGGTATCCCCATCACCAACCGCCCGGCATGCCCGCGCTGCCTGGAGCCCATGGTCCTCAAGTTCACGCGGAACGGTCTGTTCTGGGGGTGCGCGCGCTACCCCGAGTGCGCGGGCTACCTGCGCGCCCAAGCCAACGGCCAGCCCATTCCGTTCGCGCCAACCCCGCCCGAACTGAAGCCCTGGCGCTTGGCCGCCCACCGCGTCTTCGACCTCCTCTGGTGCCAGGCGCCGGAGGAGGAGCGCGACAAGGCCCGGGACGACGCCTACAGGTGGCTGGCCCAGGTCCTGCGCTGCGAGCCGGAAGCGGCCCACATCGGACTCTGCAGCCGGCGCCAGTGCCTGCGGATCCTGATCGCTTGCGCGATCAAACTGGGAGCCCGCCCATGACTTTCAAGCGCAGCACCGACCCCTTGCGGGGCGGCATCTTCGGCCCTTGCCGTAGCCCGCGCCTGGCGTCCGGCAGCGATACCTACTCATCGCGCGATGCCGTCCGGCCCGGGCACAATCCCGCCATCCAACCCGGCTGCGTGGTGCGCTTCGCAGGCTGGCCAATGTCCGAGAGCAACCCGCCGCGTCGCGTGGATCATCTGACCGCGCGCAACTGCTGCGTGCTCGAGCCTGTGCCTGGCTGGCGGACCTACGCCCGCACGATGGACCTGGCCCTGGTGACGTCGGACGAGCTGTGCGTGTACCTGGCTGACGGCGGGCGCATGCTTGGCTGCCCGGGCTTCGCCGGCGAGCCCCAACTCCAAACAGAGGACGAAGCATGAAGCACCCTGGCCTACCCACGTGCCGAGGCCTGACCCTGCAGCAGGCCCTGGCGTACGGCTACTGCATCACGAGCCGGCGGTACCGCCACGCCACAAGGCTGGACCGCGCCGACTGGCGCGAGGTCATGGCCAAGGGCCATGTCAGCGGAATGCCCTGGGTGATGATCCTGGGCACGCAGGCCGCTGACTACTACCGCCGCTGCCACAGCCGGCACAAGCTGATAGTCCCGGCGATTTGGCTCCCCCTGATGCCGAACTCAAACAATGGGCCAACCGAGTTTCTGCCCAGGCCTGAGAAGCCCGCCAGGAAGGATGTCCCCGCATGAAGCCCACCTACGTCTTGACCATCACCGTCGGCGGTACCGCCGTCACGCGCGGCGACCTGGAGAATGCCATCGCCAAGCTGAAGTCCCGCTGGGGAGAGTCCACGGTCATCGACGCCACCATCCACAAGGCCCGGGCACGGAGCAAGGGCGCGGCCGCGCATAAAGGAGAGGAAAATGCCTGACCCCGTCTTCTACGCCGGCGATCTCGTCCACTACCACCCCGTCATCGGCGGGCCCCACACCGGCCTTGTCTACCGCGTGAAGTCCACAAGTGAGCTGTTTGACGGACAGAAGGCGGCTTGGCTGATCAGCAAGACCGGCTGCGTGTCCTTCGACGCCCTCAGTCTGGTCAGGCGTGCCACGCCTGACGACCGCTTCTCCGCCTGGCTGAACATGATGCGGATCCGAAGCGCCAACCCGTCCCAGCGCGCCCATTTCGACGCCTGGGAGCGCCTGCAGGATCTGGCGGCCGACCAGGCCGAGCTGATTGCCGGCCAAGCCAAGGCTCTGGAGTCCGCCCAGACCCCGGGCGAAAGCCTGCAGGCCCGCGTGCTTCCCTGGGTCCTGGAAGCCTTCGGCCCCGACGTCCTGGCTGACAAGACCGAGCGCGGCGACCGCCTGCTGGAAGAGGTGCTGGAACTGCTGCAGTCGGGCCACTACGACTCCACGCGGGTCCGCCACATCGTGCACCACGTCTACAGCCGGCGCGAAGGCGAACCCGCGCAAGAGGTCGGCGGCGTCATGGTCACGCTGGCCGCCTACTGCCTGGCCCATGGCCTGGACATGCACGCCACCGGCGAGACGGAGCTGGCGCGCATTTGGACGTGCATCGAGCAGATCCGTGTGAAGCAGGCCACGGTCAAGGCTGGCATCGTGCCGGTGCCGATCGAAGCACCGCCCTTTGAGCTCACTCCTCCGCCGCCGGGACCTGCCCCTGAGATTGGCCTGGACGCAAACGAGGAGGCCGACCGTGGATGACCTGAAAGAACTCCGCCGCCAGGTCAGCTTCCTGGACGAGTCAGTCCGCACGCTGCAGGTTCTCTTGGATCCCGGCTATGGCGGCACGGCCAGCGAGCTGGTGCGCCTGCTACAGGAGCTGGAGACCCGGGACGCGACTGCGGCCACACGGCTGGCCCAGCTGGAGGAGGAGTCCCTGCGCTGGTACCAGCCCGATGGCAGCTACGACGTGCTGGCCTGCCAGGAGGAGGTGGTCGCGCGCCGGAAAGCCGCTGCCAAGAACACGGCGGACCTCATCGTCATGCTGCGCCGCGCCCTGCGCCAGATCGAGCCCAACAGCGAGACAGCCCTCGAAGTCCGGAAGGACGGCATCCAGCTCTTAAACACCATCGGCGCAGCCCAGGGACCGCGGCCATGACACGTGAATCCAACCTCCGCCGCGCCAAGCGCCGCCGGCGTGAGACCCTGCGCGGCCAGAGTCACCAGATGCAGGACCCGGGCAATCTGGCCACGCACCGGGCGCGCGAACGCTGGGATGCCGCCCAGGAAGCCAAGGAGCGGCTGCAGCGGAAGCTCGACGCCTTTGCCCGTCTGGCCGCGATCCGGGGAGGCCGGCTGTGATCCCGCGCGTGGAGTACGTCAAGGGCCGCGGCCTGGTGCTGGCCAGTGAGCCAGAAGTCCTGCTGATCGAGCTGGTGGCCCACCATTGCACCAGGAGCTTCCTGCACCGCGCCGGCAAAGAGCTGGCCAACAAGCTCAACACCATCCGTCAGGGCGAAGAAGCCGCGGCCGCGGCGAAGGACCGGCGGGAAAGGCGGCCAGCGTGAGCGCGTGTACCTGTGGCACCTGCTGCCACTTCAATCCGGCCACCAATCCTGACACCAGCCGCGCGCTGCCCTCTAAGCTGGGCGAATGCTTGTGGGTGCCCTTTGCCGAGCATCCCGTTCCCATGGTCTACCTGGACCATTTCGGACGCCCTGTGGGCACCGTGGGCGGGGCGCTCCACGCGCTTGGCATCCACCGCAACCGGCAAACGGCGACCCCGTCCACCGCTTCGGCCGAGCTGTGCGGCTGCTATGAAGAGCGCCAAACCGTCGCGCGGAAGCGCACCACACAGGAGCGGGCCAACGCCAGGAAACGCGCGCGGATGTCCCAACTGGCCATTGCCATCGGAAAGGAGAACCAAGAATGAGGGTGTCCAAGCCAAGCCCCGCGCCCACCTGGTGCCGCAAGCGCCTGGGCCGGGTCTCCCACAGCGTCGTGCAAACCAAGAGCGGCATAAAGCCCAGGTGCGGACGGTGCACGTCGGGGCCCAAACACTGTGGGTACCCGAACGAATCGAGGAGCAGCGCTGCCGCTTCTGCCTGGAGATTGAAGGTGGCCTGGCCACGCCGGCGGGCAACCTGCGCCATGGGCGACGGCGAGTCATCCATGCCCACATCCCCAGAGGTGGTGGCGCGTTCCCAGACATCTTCTTCTGGGATACCATGGCAGATGGCACCAAGGAGCTCACCTTCGGTGCATCCCTCCTCCACGATCCCACGCGCAATTCCCACCGCGTGCGCATCACCATTGAAGAGGTGCCGGAATGAGACACCTCATCTTCCGCAGCCAGGCGGCCAAGGTTCACCTCTGCGTGGTGGACGCCCGGGACCGGCGCCATGCCTTGAAGGTCGCCCGGCGCACGTTCAAGCTGGACAAAACGGCCTACGCCATCCGCGAGGACGGGGTCTTCGAGCACGAGCCCTACACGCCCACCAGCGGCTACTGCGTCCGGGCGCCCAACTCGTCAACACCCGCGACCACTGATCGAAAGGAGACCCCATGCCCCGTCACTACATGATCGACATCGAGACCTGGGACACGGCGCCATCGGCCGTCATCCGCGCCATTGCCATCGTGGGCTTCGACCTGAAGGACGGCACCTACACCCTCGACGCGACCCGCTCCAGCGTCACCGACTGCCGTCGCACCGTGGACGAACAGATCCAGGCCGGCCGTACGGTGTCCACCGAGACCGTGGCCTGGTGGGCCAGCCAGGAGAAATCCCTTGGGAACATGCTCGACAGCAGCCGGGAAGTCGCCCACATCGAGGTCTTCAAGCCCTACCGGCTCGCCGAGGTAGAGACGCACCTGCGGGACGAGCTGCACGGCCTCGTCACCGACCCGGGCGCCTGCATCTGGAGCCGCGGCCACTTCGACATCGCCATCCTGGAGCACCTGCTGCTGGCCGCCGGCTGCCCGGTCCCCTGGAGCCCCAAGCAAGTGCGTGACGTGCGCACACTGGACGAGATCACCCCGCCCATCGAATCCCAGATGCCCCACCATCCCCTGGCCGACTGCCTGGCGGAAATCCAGCAAGTGTGCGCGGCTCTGGGAACAGCGCACCGTGGGGTGTCCAGCAGGGCATCACTGCACGTCCAGGATGACCCGCAACTTCGTGGCTAGCTCCTGGCGCGTGAAGGGCTTGGCCAAGAAATGGACGCCTTCCTCAAGGATACTCCGGTGCGCAATGACGTTGCTCGTGTAGCCCGACATGTACAGGCACGGCAGGTCCGGCCGCTGCTTGAGAAGGGCGTTGTAGAGCTCGCGGCCGCTCATCTGGGGCATGATCACGTCGGTCAGCAGCAGGTGGATGGGTGCCGGGTACGCCTGGGCCAGTTCCAGGGCGCGCATGGGACTCTCAGCGGCAATCACCGTGTACCCCATGCTCTTCAGGAGCTGTTCGGCGAAGCGAAGCAGGGGCCGCTCGTCCTCCACCACCAGGATGGTCTCCGTGCCGTGGTAGATGGGGCCGGCAGGTTGTCCGGCAGTCTCTTCCACGATCCCGCCCTCGTGGATGGGCAGATAGATGCGGAAGGTCGTGCCCTGATTGGGCTCGCTGTAGACGTTGATGAACCCACCATTTTGCTTCACGACACCATAGACGGTGGCCAGGCCAAGGCCCGTGCCTTTGCCCAGGCCCTTCGTCGTGTAGAACGGTTCAAAGATCTTGGCCTTCACCAGTTCGTCCATGCCACAACCCGTGTCGCTCACAGCCAGCACGACGTAGCTGCCTGGAACCGCTCCTTCGTGGTGCCCGCAGTACTCCTCATCAAAGACGGCCGCATCGGTTTCGATGGTGATCGCACCTGTCCCTTCGATGGCGTCACGGGCATTGACCACCAGGTTCACCAAGACCTGGTTGATCTGTTCTGGGTCCATGCGAACGGGCTGCAGGTTGTTTGCGGGATGCCACTGCAGGTCAATCTCCTCAGCAATGAGGCGGCCCAAGAGCTTCAGCATTCCCACGATGGTGTCATTGAGATCCAACACGCGGGGCTGGATGTTCTGCTTGCGACTGAACGCCAGCAGCTGGCGTGTCAAGGCCGCGGCGCGGTGCGCGCCGTTCACGATCTCATCTGCAAACTCCGCCGCTTCGCTGTCCGCGGGCATCACCTCTTGCAGCATGTTGCCGTACCCAAGCAGGGCTTGCAGGATATTGTTGAAATCGTGGGCCACGCCGCCGGCCAGGCGGCCTACGGCTTCCATTTTCTGGGACTGCACCAGCTGGCCGCGCAGGGCTTCCTGCTCCCGCTCTGCCTCCTTTCGGGACGAGATGTCACGGGCAAAGGCAAAGTTGAACTCCTGACCATCAAACGACACGTAGGTAGCGTGGGCTTCCACAGGGTATGCATGGCCATCCTTGTGCCGATGCTGGGTCTCAAACAGGATCGACCCTTGCTCTCTCAGACCGTTGAAGTGCTTGGGCCAATCATCATGGCGCAGTTCTATGTCCAGGTCATAGATGGAAAGCGTAAGCAGCTCGTCTATCGGGTATCCGGTTTGGACTTCGGCCGCCTTGTTGGTGTAGAGAATCCTGCCATCTGGGGCAATCCAAAAGACCATGTCAGATGCGTTATCCACGCAGTATTTCATGCGCCGCAGGGCTTCCTTGGCCTGACGCTTGGTAGTGATGTCCTGCAGCACCGAGATGAAGTAGGCCGGCTCTCCGTTTGTATCACGGACCAGCGACACGGTCACGGTGGCCCAGAACAGGCTCCCATCCTTTCGCAGCAGCTGCTTTTCGCGCGACACCGAGGCCTCGGTTCCCGCCATCAGTTTGATCCGCGCGACCAGGTCTTCTGCAAACTCGTCCGGGTGGCTCACTTGGTGATACGTCATGCTGGCCAGTTCCGCTTGCGTGTAGCCCAGCATGCGGCATGTGGCCTCGTTGGCGCGCAGCACGCGGCCTTCGCTGTCCGTGTGGGCCATGCCAACGGCGGCCTGCTCAAACGTGGACCGGAAGCGACGCTCGCTTTGCTCCAGCGCGCCCTTGGCAATGCGTTCCTCCGTCTGATCACGGAAGACCAGCACCACGCCAGACAGGGTGCCATCGTCCTCTTCAATGGGTGCACCGCTGTCCGCGATGGGATGCCGGTCTCCTGCGCGGTTGATCAGCAGCGTGTGGTTGGCCAGGCCCACCACTTTGCGCTCCCGGATGACCCGCGACACGGGGCTTTCCACCGTGTCGCCCGTTTCCTCGTTGACGATCTGGAAGATCTCTTCCAGCGGCTTACCATGGGCCTGTTCAAGCGTCCAACCGGTCTGTCGCTCCGCTTCCGGATTCATCAAGTCAACCCGGCCTTCGGCGTCTGTTGCCATGACCGCGTCGCCAATGGACTGCAGCACGACCTGGTGATGGCGGGCCGCCCGTCCCAGCTCTCGCTCCTTCTGCAGAAGCACGTGAAGGTGGTGGCGCTCTTCACGCTGTCGCACCAAGGCCAACCCGATCCCGATGGCGAGCAGAAGAACGACCACCACGAGGATGACCAGGGTCGACTGGTGGCGCATGAAGGACAGGGCCTCTGCGGCATCCTCTTTGGAGACAATGGCCCACGGCGTGCCCTCCACGAACCGGGTCGCGGCCAAAACATCAACCCCACGGTAGTCCTTGCCATGGCGGACCGCATCGCCCTCCGTCACCGCCCACACCGCAGGCAGGTCGCTCTGGGTCAGTGGCAGGCGATACCGAAGCGCCGTGCCGGGCTTGTGGCGCAGATCGTTCAAGAAGACCACGCTGTCACCCACTTGGCGGACCAACACGGTTTCGGCCGTGCGGCTGCTTCGCGGCCACGACTGGATGAGGGGATAAAGGAAGTCTGCGGCATCGGCCATCAACACGACCACGCCGATCGCCGCGCCCTCTGGGGCCCGGACACTCCGCACGGGCGCGACCCAGCTCAAATGCGGGGTATTTCCGTTGGCGCACACGTGCAAGTCGACCAAGCGCGGTTGCCCATCCCGCATGGCCGCCAGGACCGCCTCCCGCTTATCTGGATCGAGCTCTTTGGCCAGGCCCGCGACGCTGACCACTACGCGGCCCTGGTGGTTCACCAGCTGGACTTCACGGAATCCATAGTGTGTTCGAATTCGCTCAAACGCGGATTTGACATACCGCTCGGACCGCGTGGCTTCGATTGGGTGGGTCGCTCTAGATGCGGCCACCAGCAGCTGGTCGACCTCGTCCGACAAGGACAGCGTGGCCCCCAGGATGGCAGCATCTCCCTGGCGCTCCAGGAACCAATTCGAGATCTGGCGTGCTTTGAATTCGGTGATCGTGCGCAGGTTGTCTTCGGCTTCCCGGCACAAGCGGTTTCGCTGGACGGCGTAGAACAGACCGCCGCCCGCCACCAGCACGACAAGGGCAAGGATCAAGATGTGCGTCCAGGTCTTCGAGTTGCCCATTCCATCCACCTCCAGTCGAAAGGAACCGTGACCAGGCGACTCAGCCACAAGGCGGGCCCCTGCTGGAATCCCTCGCGCAGGACCAACGCGGGGGACGCAACGAACCTGCGGGCACACCACGGCCATGTGAACATGAAGGGCGCCCCACATCGGCGCGGTATCACGATTGGGGCGCCCAGAACACCGTGGAAGCCCACGGTGGAACCGTCGCAATTACTCATGCCCGCCAGCCCCGTGTGCTGGTGGAAGGATGAGTGCGGGTGCCTGGCCAACACGCCCGGGGGGGGAGTGGGAATCTCGAATTGGCCAGACCATGTCGGGACTCATAAAGCGTAGCACTGAAGCTGTATCAATGGAAGGAAGAAACGTTCACATGAAGAACTCGACACCCATGCCATGCGCCCTGGGCACTGTGGCCCTGGTGGCCACCACATGCCCCAAAGGCCACGCCCAATGAACAAGGAGCTCAAGGCCATCCAAGACCGCCTCGACAAGGCCGCTCTCTTCATGCGCGAGATGGACAATCGCTTGCGCACCGTGGAACAGGTCCTGGGGGACCTCCACCGGGACTACACGGCGCGCATGGAACGGGAGGCGGAAGCCAACAGACCCCCAACGCCGCGCAAACCACGCGTCGTTCGCACGCCTGGCGGCAAGGTTCGGGACCCCCTCCTGTCCGCGCTGGCCGCACGCAAGGCCGACATCGGGCTAAACACCCGGCAGCTAGCCGGCCTGCTGGGCTACCCGCGCAAGACGGTCTCCAATTGGCTGAATCGGGACAGAGTGCCTAGGCACCCAGAGGATCGTGTGCGAATTCAAGAATGGATCGCCCTTGCGGATACTGTGCCGCCGCGCGTGCATCGGGAGTGGCGTGAGGAAACAGAGTCATGAGCGACCCGCATTGTCATGAATCTTTTCTGGCTCGGGATGAAGTGGGCCATTGGGCCGATTCTCAACAATCCGTGACACAAGTTAGGCGAGACTTGATGGCCCATTGGCCCACTTTGCATTGGGCCAGACCATATTCGGACAATCGATCATTAGCTTTGGAATTGCCCAAAGGCTGCCAAAAGTGTCTCCACAAGGGGTGTCACCCTACCCCACGCACTCGATTTTCCTGCCCAATGGCCTCTGCCCGCACGGACATAGATTTTTTGTTTTTTAAGAATAGAAATGAACATGCGGGCCGAGTCCAATGGGCAGACGACTTTTCGTTGCATGCCCCTAGGGAGACACCCCCTGGAAATCAGGTTTTGGTTGGCTTTGTCCCCTACCTGATGGTGGGAGTTTCCAAGGCCATGCGCCACGCAGTGCACGTTCCCCCCGTTCCCCCCGTGCGCCCTTTCCGGCCTGACCGTCATTCCCCCTCTGTTGCCCCGCCGCCCGCACGCCGCTGCCCCACGCCCGGCAGGCGGGCCACACAGCCCCACCACGCCCCTCAAACCACAACACCCGATCACCGGGAAGGAACCCCCCATGCTTAACCCCTGCAACCCCGACATGCCCCTCTTGGAAACCCGGATCCCCGAGAGCTTCCAGGTCCACAACGAGCATTGGTCGTTCTCACGACTCGATACCTACGCCCGCTGCCCACTTGCCTACAAGGCCCGCTACCTGGATCCCCAGATCTACGGTGCCGACCACGTCCTGCCCATCCCCGACGCCGGCGGACCGGCCGTCCTCGGCAAGCTCTGCCACCGCACGCTCGAGCTCGGCTGCCAGGCCCTCCAGCAAGCTCGGCACATGGGCCGCCTCTTCCGTCACCAGAAGCTCTTCCTCGACTGCCTGCACACCGCCTTCCAGGAGCCGGCAGAAAAGCGCGACGTGCTCCCCAACGGCCAAGTCCTGGCCGACGCCCAGGCCATCCTCATCGAGTACCTGAAAACCGGCGACTTCTACGCCGACCAGATCATCGGCCTCGAGTGGCCGTTCGAATTCGTCATCGAGGACCCCTTTGGCGACATCCGGCTCATCGGCTTCATCGATCGCCTGGAGATGACGCCCGAAGGCGTCGTGCGGATCAAGGACTACAAGACCAACCGCATGCTCTACACCAAGGACGAGCTCCGGCAGTCCCTGCAGGCGTCCATCTACGAGATCGCCGTGCGCGACTCCACGACCCTGGCCGTCACGCCCGACACGCCCGTCGACTTCGAGTTCGTCCTTCTCAGGCACGGCTTCTCCCAGCGCACCATCCGGTCCGAGTCGGACCTGCAGCTGGCCGTCCACCAGATCACCAGCCTGGTGCACCGCTGTGAAGGCTCCACGCACTTCGAACCCCAGCTCAACAAGTACTGCGCCTACTGCGATCACAAGCTCCGCTGTCCGCTCTGGCGCGAGGTGGTCGCACGTGGCCTGCCCCAGGCCCGCGTCAACCCCAATGACCTGTCTGCCATCGCCGTCGAATACGAACGCATGACCGACGCGGCCAAGATCCTCTACGCTCGGAAAGAGGAGCTGGCCGACTACATGAAGATCCACCTCATCGGCAACGACCAGATCGAGACGCCCACGCACCTCTTCCGCTCCACGGCCAACAACGAGACCACGTTCCTGGATCCATTCCTGGTGGCCAAGCTCATCGCCCAGGTCTACCGCCGGCCCACCAGCCACGTGCTGCGCCGGATCGGCAGGATCTCCAAGACCGAGTTCGACGCCGTCATGAAAGACGCTGAGCAGCGCGTGACGGCCACGGCACTGAAGGAGCTGAAGGAGGCCCTGGCGCCCCTGATCGAGACCATGCCCAATCCCAAGCTGCAGGCGTACAAGCGGCCGGTGGAAGAGAAGGGCCAGCCGGCCAAGCGCGTGAAACGGCCCCAGGTGAAGCGCAGGCTGAAGGTTTGAACAAACAATGGGTGTACTGAGATATGGCACTGACAAATTGACAAGTTGATGTCATACTGTCAGGGATGAGCGGGAGTTGGGGCCTGGAATTGTCAGGGATACCCCGCATGAGCCCACCCGCCCGAAATGCCCCAGCCGGCCGGGCCGGCCGGGGCGACCGAGAGGAGTCCAGAATGAAACCGGAACCAGGAAAAGTGGACACGGGGAAGCGCGGCGGCATCGCTGGGTCGCCCCGGTGCAAGCGCGAGCTGGCGGACGGGCGGCTCTGCCAGATGGCCGTGCCGATGACGGGCATGCGCTGCCATCTGCATCAGGCGCGGCCGGAGGACCTGGTGCCGGGCCCGGACTTGCCCGCGGGCGTGGTCGTGCCGGCCCTGTTCCAGGATCCGGCCTGGCAGCTGGCCCTGACCTGGTTCGTGGCGGAGGTCTACCGCGACTACGTCGGGCTGAACACGGGCGCGGACCTGCGCCAGATTGTGGCGGCCGGCGCGGCTCACGTGCGGCTGACCTACGGCATGGAGTCGTTGGACCCGAAGGACATCGAGCTCCTGTCCCGGGTCGTGGACCGGCACCTGCGCAACCTGCGGGCGACGCCAAAGGAACAGGAGGCCAAGGGTGGGAAGGGCGGCAAGGACGGTCCGGGCCTGCTGGCCACGGGCGTCCAGGTGGGCGCGCTGCTTGAACGCGTGCGCGGCGTCCTGACGCCGGCCCAGATGCGGGCCTTGTCCGGCGGCCGGCCCATCGCAGGCGGCGCCTCTCTCCAGGGCGGCGGGCTCGAGGTCCTGGGCGCGGGCGTGCCGGATGAGGACGACGACGACGACCAGGACGACGCCGGGCCTGGCGGCCTGGCGGATAATGACCTTCCGCCGGATCCGTTCGGCTGAAAACCCGAGAATAACGTCCGAGAACATGCCGCCCCGCTCTGGGGCGGCTATTGATTATCAAAGGGATCGCCCACCAGGCGCAAGCGGAAACGTCCGGGAATCGCTGTTCTCGGACGTTTTGAGCCTGGCAGCCGTGCCGTGGGCAGGGAGCGCAGCGGGCCCCGGGCTGGGCCGGAAACCCGGCTCGGGGCGAGATCGGGGCGCAACGGGCGCCCGTAGGCGCCGAGCGGGCACTTGCGCCCTGGTGGATGTCGCCGCGTCCGGCCTGTGCTGCGTTTTTGGCGCTTGGCCGGCGCGTACCAGGTCGCGGGCGCACTCCGGCGGCGCCGGCGGATCCGGCCCGAGCTGACCTGAATCTGGCAGGAGGGGGGGGTGGTATGGGGCAAAGCGGGTACCCCCTTGGGGGCACCACGGCCCAAAGGGGTGTCTGCGCGCGCGGGCTGTTACCTGGTAGATACGTCAGTTCACGTACTCAAAAACACCAATTTGCCAGTTGCTTTTTCTGAGTAGGTTCGTTCTCTTGGCCAGTGGCGCCCCCCGCCAATGCTTCCGAATACAAGAGCATGAGATGCGCTTGTAACACCGGCACACATGCAGCAATTCTTGCCCATACATCATCGCTGTCGATGCTTGCCGCCGGCTATGCACCCATTATGTCTCTTGCAGTCTGAAGGGATAGGAAACATTGATAGGGAAAAGGCAAGCGCCGCGCCAGGCGCGTCGCGATTGCTGCTCACGCTCTGCATCTGATTTCAAGAGTATCGATGGCGTTGAATGCGGTCTATATTGGATTTCTCCATCGGGCGACGCGCATTCCTGACTGACAGCGGACGGGATTGGCCCGTTTCGCGGATATCAACAAAACAGAGGGGACCGACCATGGCTTTTCACAATCTGACCCAAACCGAACTCGAATCTCTAAAAAGTGGCCTGGCCGTTGACCGCATTAACAAGATCTTCGACCAGATTGAAACCGAGGATGGAACGAAGAAGCTTCCAAAAGAATACTGCAAGAATTGGCCCTTGTTGAGGTTTGCGCTTACTGCCGCCAAGTTCTTCACCCCGGAGAGCGTGGACAAGAAGATTGATGAGATCATAGCAGCGGGCGACGCAGCCTGCACTATCTGACAAAGGATTAGCCCAACCTGAGTGTCAACACAGAGATTGGTAGCGCGGGGGACTCCCCTTCGCTACCAACTCTGGTTTCGTCCACCAGTAGCATGGAATCCCCCTGCGCAAGGACTGGCATTCGGTAGATTCGACCTGTCCGAGTACCCTGCAAATCATCGAATCTCTGGTTGCTTTTTCTGAGTAGGTTCCTTCTCTTGTCCAGTAGTCTCCCCCACACTGCGTTCTGGATTCATCAACATGGACATTCGCTCGTCGCAACTCCCATTCCCTCGGCATCGCTATCACACCGCAAGCCGTACGCGAGCGATAGAAGCTTTTTGTTGTGCAATGCAAGCGCCGCGCCAAGTGCATGCGGCTGAAGCCTCAGTTAGGCCTAAAGGAGCAAGTTCATGACTGATTTGTGGACATGGGGCGGCGAGTACATCGGCCGCCGGGAAGGGAACGATTTATGGTCGCATAACGGCAAACACATCGGACGCTTCTACGGAGATGAGGTCTATGGGCGTGATGGTCGTTATCTTGGAGAGATTCTTTCCCAGAGACACCTTATCACCAACCAATCCAAGAAGCATCTAAACCGTGGCTCTTTCACGCCGCACATGTCTCGGATCGGCTGGGTTCCATTCGTTCCGTATGTTGGCAACGTCATGTATGTCGGCTATGAAGACTTTCCTAGCCTTAACCAGCTTGAAGCCTAATAATTCATTCAGGCCAAACCCGCTTCGCAAGTTGGTTTAATATAAGCGTTAGGCCCAGTCGAAGACAACAATGAACCAATTGCTCGAACAAGCTGAGACACTACAAAACCTGCTCATCTCACACGCCACAGGTGGGTCTGAGAGCGATGCGCAGTACAGGCAGCTCCGTCAGGTCTTCCTTACTGGTCCGACGTACGAGAAAACACTCCCACAGTTTGTGAGAACTAATCGATCACTTGACCAATTCTGGCAGTTTATCAAGTATCGATACAAACACTACGCAGAGCGCAGGCAGTATATCTACGACGAATTTCAGCCCCTCATGCAGTTGTTAGAAAGTAACGCTCTCAATCCTTCAGATGATAATGTTAGTGCAGTCTTAGAGAAGTTTGATGCCACACATGTAAACGCTGCATGGTCAAAGGCGCTTGACCGTCGAACGGCTGATCCGGAGGGGGCGATCACTGCGGCAAGGACTCTTCTTGAGACCGTCTGCAAACATATTCTAGAGGATCTCGGCTCTGGTGCTGAAGATGGTGCTGACCTACCGAAGCTGTACCGATTGACGGCCGAAAAGCTGAAGCTTGCGCCAAGTCAGCACACCGAGCCTGTCTTCAAGCAAATTCTTGGTGGCTGCACAGCCGTAGTGGAAGGTCTAGGAGCTGTTAGAAACAGGTTGTCAGATGCGCACGGCAAGGGCCGCGCACCGGTCAAGCCCACGGCTCGGCACGCAGAACTTGCGGTGAACCTTGCTGGGGCGATGGCTGGCTTCTTGATCGCGACTTGGGAGGCATCTCGTGAAGTCCGGGCCTAACACATATGAGGTCTCCAGAGTCAAGGGGGCGCAGAGATCTCTTCCGAATAGTTTTCGGTTTTTGACGTGAAGGCGTTGGACGGATCCCGACTTGTTTTCGTAGACAGGTGCGGGACGAATCCTGCACTAGAGATTCTCGCTTTGAAGTTCCTGCTCCAGCTGTAATGCTGTTGCCCAATGAGTGAGCCGCACACTGTGAAACGCACGGCGACAACTCCGGGATTCATATAGGTGCGCCCTCTGCAGAGTCAGGGACCGACTGATAGGATAGGAGGAACTGCCGTGACTGTTGACCATAAACTCTGGCGCTTCGTCTTCGATCGCGACCGGGGGATCTGCCGGTACTGCGGCGTAGATCTGCTCGCCAGCTTCTCTGCCTACTGGTCTGCCACCGTTGATCATGTCCAAGCCCGATCCGCTAATGGCCCGGACGACCAAGACAACCTGGTCTGCAGCTGTCCGGCCTGCAATAGCATGCTCTCGCGCAGCAAGGAGCTCGTGACCTTCGAGACCCGCAAGGCCTATGTGGACAAGCGCAGGGCCGCTGAGATGGCCGGCTACGAGGTGTGGCGCGCTGAAATGCGGGGGGCAGAGTGAAAGCACACAGGTTGTTCGGGCTCATAGCGGGGCTGCTGGCCTTGGCCGGGGCGGTCTCTCTCTCGCAGGCCACCATGGGCGTCGGGTTGATCTGCCTGGGGTGCCTGGCCGCGATCTTCGGCCGTATTGAGCAGGCCTCCTTCCAACATGACGCCTTGCTTGAACGGCTGGGCGAAGTGAAGTCCCAGGCTTCCCAGACGCGAGCAGCTGCGGAGCGCATGGAGGCGATCCTGCGGCAGGTACATGGGATCCCCGATCCAGTAGAGGACGAACCCGTCGCGGAGCAGAAGAAGATCTGGGCGGAAGGGGCAGTCAGATAATGTATGCTGCAAGTCAATATTAACTGGCCTTCTAGTGGAACTACTGCTGATTACTGCTAAGTGCAAATGGCCAGCATAGAGGAGGAGCATGATTATGAAGTTGCACCTAAAGTGGGTTTTTAAGACGCGCATTTATAGAAGCGTGACGGATTGGTTAAAATTTAAGGACGTAGAAATTGATGCACCAAGAGGCTTGACTGATGTAGAGACAGCTTTTATAAATGATGTGGCGATAGAAAACTTAAATAATACTCGAGATGATAGAATTTTACTTCAATTGCTAGATACGTTTAAGAATATTGTGCAGCACGAATATGATAGAAGCAAAACAATAGACACTAAGGCTCAATCAATTTTCAGAATAATTGGGATTGTTAGCGCGGCTGCCGTTTTTGGCAGTGGAGTTTCCGGTGATGGTGGCATTATAATGTTGATTATAAGATTGATAATAATCCTCATGTTTATATTAACTCTCGCGCTTTGTACAGTGACTCAATACGGGAGAAATCATGGAGATTATGTTGACAAAGAGATATTTCAGAGCGTAACTGCAATTACCAATGAATGCGGATTCAAAAAATTTACTGAAGCCGACCAATACATTTGTTATCTGAAAGAGACAATCATCCAAACATGGCTGGTGGGTTATAATTGGAAAAACGTAAACGAGGTTAAGTATTTACAATTGAAAAGATCACAGAATTATGCGCTGGCGGCGTTAATGACGCTATTGATGTATTTGACATTTTCAGGAATTCCCATATGGAATAAGCCAGAAAATTATCAAGATTCGAAAACAGGCGCAAATAGCTTAAAAGGTGCAGATCGAATAGTGTCAGAGAATAGCTATAAAAGAAGCGCGTGGGTGTGGATTGACAAGTCCGACTTTCTTTTCTATAAAACTGGAGCCCAAAGTGAGCACAATCAATCACGTGGGGGGGGGAGGACAGTCCCCAAAGCGGCCCAAGGCCAAGCCCGCTGCGAAGCCTGCAGCGAAAAAGGTGGCGGCCCCCAAGGCCAAGCCCGCTGCGAAGCCCGCTGTGAAGAAGGTGGCGGCCCCCAAGGCCAAGCCCGCCGCGAAGCCCGCTGTGAAGAAAATGGCGGCCCCCAAGGCCAAGCCCGCCGCGAAGCCCACTGTGAAGAAAATGGCGGCCCCCAAGGCCAAACCCGCCGCGAAGCCCGCTGTGAAGAAGATGGCGGCCCCCAAGGCCAAACCCGCCGCGAAGCCCGCTGTGAAGAAGGTGGCGGCCCCCAAGGCCAAACCCGCCGCGAAGCCCGTTGTGAAGAAGGGGAAGTAGGGCTGACGACATGATGGGTTGACCATCGGTTTGCTTCCAAGTAGAGCAAGAGTGCCCCATTGCAATTGTTTGTGGTGGGGCGCTTCCAGTTTGTGTCGCAGTGGACAACTCGTGAGCGCCTGTGGACAAGGCCTGCACAACCCTGTGGACAGAGCCCAAATCGAGGCCAACCTCGAGTTCTCAGCAGCCTCGTTCCTTAGCTTTTGGGAAGTGTGACCACGTCCAAGCAGCATAACGCTGCGGTTGAGTAACGGGCATCTCGCTGTCATATTGTTGGCGGCAAGGATGCAACGAACTCCGAAGCTGGTGGATCCCAATTCTAAACGAGGTGCCAATTGACGAAGAGCAAACAGCATCACGTGGCGACCAACCCCGGCGGCGGTTGAGATGTGAAGAGGGCCGGTAGCGACCGGGCAAGCGTCCACACCGACACGAAGAAGGACGCCGTGGAGAAGGGTCGAGAGATTAGCAAGAACCAGGGCACTGAGCTGGTGATCCGTCGGAAGGACGGCACCATCGAGAAGTCCGACAGTCATGGGAACGACCCATGTCCGCCGAAGGATAAGAAATAGCTAAGAAGTTGAAGATGAACAGGATGCCAGAGTTTGTGTCCGGACAATTTTGCTAAGAATCTCTTGCGGCAATCATCAGAGGAGTTAACTTATAAGTGAAGCACATTTTGACGCAGAGCGAGTTGGCCGCTGCCGCCGGGAATGTGGCGTATGCGCTTGAGTGTGAGGCCCTTGGGGGACCATTTCTGAGCCGCGCGATCATGGCGGTTGAGGGTGATGCAATTGCAACGAAGCAACTCCAGGAAATTGTTCAGAAAATCATCCAGACTGCCAAGGATGGATTTCCAGATCGTTTGTACCGATACGAGGGAAGCCCTGGGGATCATCTTTGTGCTTTGCCTGAGAATCTCAAGTGGGGCTGTAGAGTTCGGCTCTTCTTGCTAAAACTGACCGATAACTGCATAGTCGTTGGCGGTGGAGGCTTGAAAGTCGGCATCAGAACTTATCAAGAGGATCCAACGCTAAACTGGCACGCTGAAGCTCTTCAGAAACTCAATTCTGAATTTGCGCGATTAAAGCGAATGAAACAATTCAGAATTGGAGTCGATGGCCGCATACAGGTGCAAGGGAACCTACAATTTGAGATTGAACATGAACAGCTTCCTTAAAGACTTCATCAATAGCACTCCTGCCTATATAGCTAGAAAGGTTGAGCATATGCTTAATCTATCTGTAGCTATTTCAGAGTGGATCGAAGTAAAAGGGATGAGTAAAAAGGCCCTTGCGAGTGATTTGGGTATGAAACAGTCTCAGCTGTCGAGAATTCTTTCAGCGAGTTCAAATGTCACGCTCGAAACGTTGGCTCGCATTGAGACAGCAATAGGACAAAACATAATTCAAATAAAAATTCCTTCAAGGGATCCGGATTATTATCTCCTTTTTAGAAAAACGAATCTCAGTGATATTAAACGAGTAGAATTTGATAATAGGGGCGTTCTTGACCAATATGTAATGACAACATATATGTACGTTAATAATAGCTGCAATATATCAAAGGTCGCGGAAGCGACACCTGGTTATGGCATGGAAAAAACTGAACCTGAGATACTTGGCTTTAGAGATGCCGCATGAATTCAGTTAAGCAAATTTCCTTCGGCATTGCTGGCGTGAGAATCAATGAGTTTGCGGAAAGAAGTGTGGCGCCAGGAGCAAAGGAGTGTTTAGTTGAGAATCAGATGAGGGCTGGAGTTAATAAGGACCAGAATCAGATAATAGTTGGCATGCGAACTAGATTTCTAGTGAATATTGATAATATTCAACACTGTTTGGCAGAGTTGGATATGGACGCATTCTTCAAGGTAGAAGAGTTTGACGAAATGGTGAAATTTGACGAGACCAATGTTCCAGTAGTGGATCCAAATTTGATGATATCTTTGGTTTCGATCACGTATTCTACCGCTAGGGGTATACTGATTGGAAAGAGTGTTCCTCATATGCTCCCAATTGTGGATCCCAAAAATCTGATGGTTACATCGGCTGGTTAAGTGCCATGACTAGATTAACTACACACTATGTCGGTTGGTAGACGATCCAAATTGGGATGGCATCTAGGAACCGAGTTCTTTGATGGAATGCCGCTCTCCTGGACAGTTTACCTCCCTCGCATGTCTGAGGATGGCGTGCCAATCTCTGGCCAAAAGCGCGAACGGATCAAACTCCCCTACCGAGACTTCACGAAGGCCCGATTTGAATCGGAAGCCTGCCAGCTCTACCGGCTGCGCAGGGACCATGGCGCAAAATCTGCGCGACTTACGCGGCGTGCTGGACCGGGTGGGTGCGGAGATCGGCGTGTTGATTTGCGTGAACGAGCCTACAGGCCCGACGCATAAAGAGGCGGCCACGGCCGGGTTCTACACGTCGCCGTGTGATGGAAAGCACCCGCGCCTGCAGGTGTTGACGGTTGCTGAGCTGATGGACGGTCGGCAGATTGACATGCCGCCGCTGCACCAAGTGAACAAGACGTTCAAGAAGGCTTCGAAGACCGTCGGTGACGCAAAAGCGAAAACCGGTAGATTGTTTGACGAAGAATAAAACAATGTCGGAGTGACGAATGCACATCATACAAGAGAGAATAGAGGAACTCAGAAAGCTTCCGATCAAAGAAGCGAGAGAGCGGTTGGCGCTCCATTGTGGAGACATAGACAGTCCAATGTACAATAAATGTTTGGCATTTATGAATACCAGAGAAGCCGAGATAAATGATCAAAATCAAGTTGAAGTTCTAAGCATCGCGAAGAGAGGTGTTGAGATTTCTGAAATGGCAACTCGTCAAGCTGTTACAGCAAATAAGATCGCACTTTTTGCTGTCTTGATTAGTGTAATTGCGGTTGTTGCAAGCGTTGTAGTGAGATGAATGTGCGGCCAGCCGCCCAAGAGAAGTCGGTAAGCCGCTGAGCCCGGACTGCACGAACACAGCAAGTGATTGGCAATGTCCTGGGGCCTGCTGCTAACGAGCACATGGTGTCCCGTAGAATTCGATTTGACCGTAGTGTTCCGTGTGGCCGAAGTGTACAATGGGCTCACGCAACATGGAATGGGGCAGGTGGTTGGATGGTGTCTCTTCACGTCGAGCGCCTTCTTCTTGCAGGACTCGATTGACTGTTTGACTCTGAACATCTGGCGTGTTACACTCTTCTGAGTATCTCTGCACAGCAAAGCGCGACGACCAGCCGTTCCCGTTTCATAGGCCAAGCGTTGCCAATGGTGGCATGGTGTTCCGTGTACGTCGCTGATGCTGCGTAATGCCACCCGTCGGATAATGTCTGGGGTCTTAGGCAGACCGTATGACAGCCGTGGCTGCGCCAGTCGACAGGGATCGTATTGGCTGGCAATGAGATACACAGGGATTCTAGCAAGCAAAACAGTTGGCGAAGCGTCTGCATATGGAGTCGGTGGATTATATGCGGACTGTCCAATTCTATATTAGCAGACAATGGAGGAAACATGGCAAAGCCGAGGGTCTTCATTAGTTCGACTTATTATGATATGCGTAATGTACGGGCAGACTTAGAGAGATTTATTAAAGAACAAGGATATGAGCCAGTCTTGTTTGAGAGAGGTCAGATTCCATACGGTGTCTCAGAAACTCTTGAAGAAGATTGCTATAGAGAGATATCAACTTGCGATATATTGATAAATCTAGTGGGCGGCAAATTTGGAACTGATTCTCAGGATACACGTTATTCGATATCACAGAATGAATTAAAGATTGCAGCCAAATTAGGAAAACAAATCTACATATTTGTTGAAAAATTGGTTTATTCCGAATATAGAACGTATCTTGCAAATAAGGATGTCGTTGGGTTCAAGCCCATTGCAGTAAATGATGTGAGAGTGTTTCAGTTTCTTGAAGAAATCTATGCATTATCTGGTCGCAATCCAATACATCAATTTGAAGTAACTGGCGATATAATTTCATTTCTTAGGGAGCAATGGGCCGGTTTAATGCAAATGCTGTTACAAGAGAATGCGCGCCAAAAAGAAATAAGAGCACTTGAAAAGATCGAATCAACAGCCATCATACTGAATCAGTTGGTAGACTTTCTAACAAGAGAGCGCAAGGAGGGCGACGCAACAATTAAGGAGATATTGTTGAGTAACCATCCGCTAATTACGACAATCAGAAAGATAATGGAAATACCTTATAGGGTTTTATTTGAAAACATAAGAGAGATGAACGCTTTATTGGGAGCAAGAAAAACTCTGCCAATAAAACGAAATTCACAGGATCCAGCATTGTATCTTGAATATAAAAGTGATTGGTTCAAGACTAAAAAAGTGTTAAAGGTTCAATCAGGCCTGTTTGATGAATTGGGAAACATGCGGTTTGTGAAGACAACGGAGTGGAAGGATGAGTTTGTGTTGTTAGAGGACTTTGCTGAGGATGATGACTTGCCATTTTAGTATCAGCTAACACTTGTTTGCAGCCGACTTTGCGCCTGTCACGGCGCTCGCATTCGGAATTGAGATCAACGTCGGTGGGAAACGGCAAGCGCCGCGCCAGACGGGTCGCGGCAGAAGCCATCATTAGGAGGACTCATGAAACTCTTTAAGTACATGGAATTCTATGGTTTCTTTGAGAATTTCATGTTGAGGTTTACTCAACCCAACGATTTAAATGATACTAGAGAATGTCGACCAATTATGAATATTACCGATCCAGAGAGATTTCTTGCAGAGCAAGAAATACGACTTTGCGGAAGATATAGAGATCAATTGAGGTCAATGTATCCTAATCAGTCTCCGCAAGAGATTGAATTAGCAATTGTGAGGGCGCTAGAGATACAGCGGGAAGATTACAGAATTAATCTTCCCGCGAAACTGGATAAATTCCGCAACATATTTTTGAGAAATGTAAATAGTTACGTTGGCATACTTTCATTAACTTCAAAAGATAATGATCTGAAAATGTGGTACGATTACGGTGGCAAGAATAAGGGATTTAGGATTGAATTCTCTGAGGATTCTTTATTTCTAAAGAAAAGCATCAAGGATAATCCAATGTGTGGCGAAGTGCTTCCGGTTCAGTATGATGATAATAGGCCTACAGTCAATGTCTATCCTGGGAGTCTTGATCTTCCAAGAGAATTATTCTGGTGGAAAACTCTCGAATGGAAAACAGAAAGTGAATATAGAATTGTCAGAAATTTATTGTCCGCAGATAAAGTGGAGAGCGACAGGTATTATCTTTGGCGCCTTTCTCCTGGGGACTTGAAATCTGTTGTGTTTGGTTATTTAGTTGATGAGACAAAAATTGCTGAGCTTAAAATCAAAATACGTTGCTTTGATAAGAATGTAGAAATAAAGCGCATAACTGTAGACGGCTCTGGCGATTTCATGCTCAGTGAGGTTGGATAGTATTTTTGTTGGCCTCCTAACACTTATGAGGTCTCCAGTGTCAAGGGGGCGCAGAGATTTCTTCCGAGTTGTTTTCGGTTATTTGCTGTGAAGGCGTTAGACGGATCCCAACTTGGTTTCATAGACAGGTGTGGGACGAATCCTGCATTAAACACTTATCGAAGTACTAAGCTGGCTGAGTGTGGCGGGATTTGGAGCGGCCAGCCGCCCTCGAGTGGACGGCCGGCCGTAGAATCGAGGCACAGAACGCGGCACAAGTATGGCAGAGTGAGGGGGCCAAGTGCAAGGCGCGCGGGCCCTTTTAATTTGGGCCAAGCGAAGGTCGTCTTGCGGGCTGGACATTGAGAAAGGCGGCCACCCCCGCACCTGGATTCAAGGGAGTGGCCGCTGGTGAAAGAAACTGTGGAAAGCTGAACGTAACGAAGGGCGTGAGGGTTCCTGTAGGATTGGATTTCGGGGTGCCAGTTGCTCCCGGTCCTCATTGCGTCAGTTGCCCTTTGTGCGCCGTTCGAGGGCGGTTTCCAGTTCGGCATTGGCCACGTGGGCGTAGATCGCCGTGGTCCTAGGGCTCTCGTGGTCCAGGGCCAGCTGCACCAAGCGTAGGTTGCCCGTCTGTTTCAACAGGCTGGTGGCGAAGGTGTGCCGCAGGATGTGTGGGTAGACGGGCCGGGTGATTCCAGCCAGGGCGGCCCAGTGGCTTAGCATGCGGCGTACCTGGCGATCACAGAGTGGCTGGTCTTTCTGGGAAAGGAAGACCGGCGCGCCTGCGGGCTGTCCCACCACCAGGCCGGCCAGTAGTTCCCGAGTTTCACTGGGCAGGAAGCGCGAGCGCTGCTTTCCGCCTTTGCCCACCAATCGCACGCGCTTCTCCGCCAGATCCACGTTTCCCACCTGGAGCTGGACGACTTCCCCCACACGCATTCCCGTGTCAAGCATGAGACTCAAGAGAGCCCGGTCACGGGCATGGTGGCGTTGATCCGTCCGGGCTTTCAACGTCCGGCGCAGCGCCCGCTCTTCCTCTTCGCCCAGGTACTCCGGGGCGGGAGCATGGGCGTGCGGCATGCGCAGCTGGGCAAAGTCCGCCGCCACGGGGTGCTTCCGCCAAGTCAGGAACTGCAGAATGGCGCTGCGTGCCCGCCGCGCGGTCCCTGTTGCTCTGCCCTCTCGGACGAGGTATTGTGTGACCTGCTGCAGGGAGAGCGTGTCCAAGGTTCCCCCTTCGTCTTCGATCAGCCTGGCCAGACCTTCGATCTCGCGCAGGTAGGGGGCCAGGGTGCCAGGTGCCAGGTGCCGGGCCTGCAGGTGTTCCGCGAAGGAGGGGATATGTGATCGCATGACGCTCTCCAGAATGGGTTGTGTGCCGGCTGGCCTAGGGTCAGCCGGTGCTCTCTGGACCAAAGCTTGCCGCTTCAATTGGGACAAGTCAAGCTCGAAAAGCTTGAGTATCAAGCCGATGGCACTGCGAAGACCACAGCAGCAGAAACTTTCCTCGGACGAAATGGCCTTCGCCCAGATCCTGCTGGATCCGGTCGCGTTCGCCGCGGCCTTCCTGACCCAGCTGGACGGGGAGACCGGTGGCCAACCCATGGCGCTGTGGACGCACCAGCAGGAAGACCTGCGGGACATGGATCCGCAGATCGTCCACCAGGACGGCCGCGCGGTGGGCAAGACGGTGGATATCGTCGTGCAGGTCCTGCACTACGGCGTGACTGCACAAAATGGGCGCATGCTCGTGACCACGCCCAACGACGGGCACGTAAACAAGATCATCGAGGAGGTCGAGGCCCATCTGCAGAACAGCGAGTTCCTGCTGGAGATGGTGGCCATCGATCCAAACGGCCGGCACCGGATCACGCGCAAGCCCTATTACCAGATCACGTTCAAGTCCGGGACGATCATCTACTTCCGGCCGGCTGGCCCCACGGGCAAGAGCGTGCGTGGCCTGCATTGCGACCGCGTGCTGGTGGACGAGGCGGCGTGGTACCCCGAGCCCGCCTGGCGCGCCCTGCGCCGCGTCATGAACCGCGGGGGCCGGATGCGCGCCTACTCCAACCCCAACGGACTGCGGGACACGACCTACTATAAAATCACGCAGAAAGGCAGTGGCTGGAAGGTCTACAAATGGCCCAGCTGGATCGTCCCGGGGAGCACAAACGAATACATCGAGGAGGAGGCCCGCTTCTACGGCGGACGCGATTCTGCGGGCTTCCAGCATGAGGTCGCCGGCGAGCATGGCGCGCCGAGCTACGCGGCCTTCAACATCCGCCAATTCCAGGCCTGTCAGCGCAAGCTGGAGAAGGCCTACCAGGTGATCCGCCTGGACGGCGAGGAATTCGAATCCATGCTGTCCGTGGACGAGGCCATCGACCGCATGTACGGCCTGCTTGACCAGCTGGAAGAGAACCGCGGCATCTACTGGCTGGGCGGCGACCTGGGCTACACAAACGACCCCAGCGAGCTGACGGTCTGGCTGGACGACGAACGCGGGCGGCTGGTGCCCGTTTTGCGCGTCCACAATGAGCGCCTGCCCTACACGTACCAGGCGGCGCTCATCGCCATCCTGGACGACCACTTCGACTTCGCCGGCCTGGGCCTGGATGCCGGCTCCAACGGCCTGGCCGTCGAACACATCCTCACCACCGAGGATCGCTACACGGGCCACCAGTTCACCTATCGCCTCGAGACCTACGACTTCGGCGGCAGCCTGACCACGGGCTACGACCCGCAAGGCCGGCCCAAAATGCAGCGCACCAAGGAGTACATGACCAGCCTGATCAACGGACGGCTGGCGGCCAGGACCCTCTTGTTTCCCGCAGTCGACGTGGATCCGGACTGGGACAACCAGTTCACCACCCAGACCTACTCGCAGAACCAGGGCGGCCGCCTGATCTACTCCAAGGGCAATGACCACATCATCGACTCGACACGCTGCGCCGTCCTGCGCAAGGAGCGCGAGCTCCTGAAGCAGCTGGTGGACGACGGATCCACCAGCGATGCCGAGTTCGTCATGCCGCTGGTCACGGACAACGTCTTCGTCTAGGAGGATCCCATGCTGTTCGGCTTCGGAACCCAGCGGGCCGTCCTGGCCACGGAGAGCGTCTACGAGGTGGGCAGCGAGCTGCGCAGCCAGGCCGCAACGCTGGATCCCTTCGGCAGTGAGACAGCCACGGAGGGCATCCCGACTCTCTGGAGCGAGCGCGGCGCGAAGGCCTGGGAGTACTACCAGCAGGAGCCCATCGTCAACAACTGCATCAACGCCTGGCGCACGCTGGCCCTGGGCGAGGACTTCACGCTGATCGCCAGCAGCCCCGCGCTGCAGAAGGACGTGGATGCCCTGAAAGAGCGACTGGGGCTCAAACGCTGGCTGAAGGACCAGCTCTTGCAGCTCTTGACGAAGGGCGAGGCGGCCGGCTTCAAGGAGTACGGGGGCAAGGAGCAAGGCAAGACCGAGGACGGGGAGACCCTCTACTCGGACTTTTCCCAGGTGAAAGCGCTGAACCCCTTGCTGCTCGAGACCACGGTCCTGGACGGCACGCTGACCCGGGTGCGCTCGTTCACGCTGGACATGTCCGGCAATCCGACCGGCCACCAGGACGTGGCCTTACCGCAATTCCGGCGCTGGATGTGGGACGCCCCGGGATTCGCCGAGCACGGCACCAGCATGGTGCTACCGGCCTTCGAGTCGGTGGAACTGTTGCGCGACTATCGGCGCGCCGAGCGTGCCATCGCCAAGCGCTGGGCCATGCCCATCCGTCTGATCAAAGTGGGCGGGCAGTTCGGCAAGACGGTCGTGATGCCCAAGGCCTCGATGCTGAAGGACATCAAGAAGGTCTTCGATTCGATGAGCGCCCGCCAGGGCGCCGTGGTGCCGTTCTACGTGACCATTGACACCTACGGCGCCGAGGGCGAGGCGCTGAAGGTGGAGGAGAAGGCCAAGGAGACCAAGGGCGACATCATCGTGGCCATGGGCTTCACGCGCGCGCTGGTGGGCGGGGACGGGGCCAACTTCTCCACCGCCAGCCTGGGCTTTGCCAAGATCCAGCTCATGCTCTCGGACATCCGCGACATGGCGCGCGAAATGCTGCGCTGGGTGCTGGACGACTACCTGGCCATGCGCGGCACCGAAGGTGAGAGCATCCACATCGCTTTCAATGAAATCGACCTCTCCGCCGGCGCCGACCAGCGCAAGGTCCTGGTGGACCTCTACGACCGCGGCCTGATCAGCGTGCGCAGCCTGCAGGCGCTGATGGGACTCTCCCCCAGCATCGAAGACGCGCAGATCGGGCGGGAGACCAAGCGCGTGATCGCGCCGCTCTCGCCGGGCGACATCGTAGGCCTGGCCCAGCAGGAGATGCTCACCAACGACCAGGTCTTCTACCTGCTCAACCTGGCCGAGCGGCTGAAGGGTTCGGACCAAGCGGCGCCGAAGCCGTCCACCGAGGAGGGCGCGCCTGCGCCCCAGACGGGAGACGTGGCCGGCCTCTACCAGCAGGTGGACCAGATCATCCGGACCCGGGCCCGCCTGGTGGTCCAGGAGCGTCTGGCCGAGCTGGGCCCTGAAGGGAACCAGGCCGCCTGATGCTGCGCGCTCTGTGCACGTGTGGCAGCCTGCATCCGCCGCTGCCGATGGGAGGACTCTACCTGGAGGTGGAGGCCCTCTTCCTCGTGCACGGCAGCCGGGCGCTGTCCGCCCATGCCCTGAGCCAGCAGGAGGCCATCGCCAAGGCCACGGCGGAGAGCCTGGCCAAGGCTGGCGCCTACGCGGATGAGGTCCTGGCGGGCAGCCTGAAATCCCTGGAGTGGGCGGCCAAGGACGTGAAGGCGCAGCTGCTGGCCCTGGGCGATCTGTCCCAGTTCGGCCCTGCCGCCCAGCCCGGCAAGGCCGTGCAGCTGGCAAGGCTGAAGGCGCTGGAGAAGAACCTGGGCCAGACGGCCGCGCGGCTGAAGCAGAACCTGACGCTGGTCTACCAGGGTGTGACCGAGGACTTGGCCAAGGTCGGCATCGAGGGCAAGCTCGCCCAACTGGGCGCCCTGAAGGTGGGCGGCTACCAGGCCCTGGACCAGGCGGGACGGGAGGCCCTGGCGGAAGCGGCCTTCTCCCTCGTCCCGACGGACGCCCTGGATTTCCTCTCGAACTACCAGCTGCAGCTCTTGGGCAAGCTCACAGACGACCTGGTGGCGGGGATCAAGAGCGCCGTGCAGGTGGGCATCGCCCAGGGCGAAGGCCCGGCCAAGATTGCCCGGCGCATCGGCGGCATCGTCAAGGATCCGGACGAGTTCCGCCAGGCCGGCAAGACGGTCTTCCGGAGCGTGCAGCAGCGCGCCGAGCTCATCGCACGCAGCGAGGTGATGCGCGCCTACAACCAGGGCGCGGTGAAGATCGAAGCCCAGGTGGGGATCACGCGCGTGCGCTGGCTGACCGCCGGCGACGAGCGCACGTGCCCCGATTGCGGCCCCCTGGATGGCAAGGAATACAACCTGGCGGACCTCCTCAGCCAGCCCTTGCACCCTGCTTGCCGCTGCACGCACGTGCCAGCGGACATTTCCCAGCTCATGACCAAGGAGGCCCTGGAAGCCCAGCTGGCGGGTCAGACGCTGGAGAATCCAGCCGTCAACCAAGCGCTGCAGAGTGGCGACTACAGCAAGTTGACCGTGGTGCAATTGCGCGAGGTGGCCAAGGGGAAAGGCATTTCCATTGCCCGCACGAAAGCCGATCGCATCACGCTCCTGGCGGAGGCCTCCAGTCAGGATCCCGCCTGGCTGGCCGGCCACACGCCGGCCGAGCTGGACGTCTGGCTCAAGAAGTACAAGATCGGGGCCCTGAAGTCGAAGGACGAGCTGATCCACGCCCTCCTGAAGGCCGTGAATGCGGACGAGGCCGCCAAGTGGGCGGCGACCAAAGCGGCGGAGAAAGCGGCACTGGCTGCCGCCAAGAAGGCTGAAGAGGTGGCCAAGGCCACAGAAGCCTTCCACCAGTTGAGGGACTCGGCGCTGGAGGTGGCCAACGCCTCCCAGGCGGACGAGTTCATGGCGTCCATCAAGGCCCTGCAAACCCACATCGATGACGTGATGGAGACAGTTGGCGCGGAAACGGCGGCGACCTGGTCAAGCGGCGTGGAGGCCCTGAAGACGGCGTTTGTCACGAGCCTGGAGCAGTCCCCGCTGACGGACCTGCGCAAGGTGCTGGCGACCCTGGGCGTCAAGCACACGTCCTCCTTCAGCAAGGTCCAGGCCGTGGACTACCTGCTGGATCCAGCGGGGCGACCGGCCCTCTTGGAGCAAATCGCGACCAAGGTGCAGGCAGCCAAGGAGGCCGCCAAGGTCAAGAAGGCCCAGAAGCCGGTTCCGCCGACATCCCCGATCAGCCCGGCCACGAGCCCGGCCGTGCAGGCGAAAACGGCGGACGAGGCCTGGGCCGAGCTGAAGGCCACGAACCCGTTCTCGTTCCACAGCGACGCCAGCGAGCTGGGTGGCGCGCACACGAAGTACTTCTACACGGACAAGGCCGGCGACAAGTGGCTGTTCAAGCCCATCAGCGAAGAGTTCCGCGCCTGGGGCGACGAAGTGGCCTATCTCCTGGCGCGCGAAGTGGATCCAGACACGATCGAGGTGCGCTTCATCCAGCTGAAGGACATGAACGGCCGGGTGCGCGCGGGGTCGATCCAAAAAATGAAGACCGGGCTGAAAAGGCCCAGCAGCTACGAGGGCGTGGATCTGGCGGCGCTCTCGCCGGACGAACTTGCTCAACTGCAGCGCGAGCACGTCGTGGACTGGATGATTTCCAACCACGACGGACACGTCGGGCAGTTCCTGCGAGCCGATGACGGCCACGTGTACGGCATCGACAAGGGCCAGCTCTACAAGTTCCTGGGCAAGGACAAGCTTGCCATTGACTACTACCCGAATAAACCCTTCAACGCGGGCGAGCCCATCTACAACACGCTGATGCGCTCCTACCTGGACGGGAAGCTGACGCTTGATTTGCAGGCAACCGCAGAGTGGATCCGGCGCGCCCAGGCGATTCCCGATGCGGCCTACCGCGAGATTCTCATGCCCTACGCCAGTCGGCGCTTCGCCGGCCAGCCGGGTGCGCTGGAGGATTTCCTTCGCACGGCACTGGCCAGGAAGAATAGCCTCCAGACCGATTTCGAGCGCTTCTACAGCGAAATCGAAACCGCCCGAATGGGGAAGACGGTGACCTTCCGGTTTGGTCAGGTGGACGTGGCCACCCCGGTGGAGGCAGGTGAGGCCTCCTGGGCGCGTGGCAGCCGGATCAATCTGGAAGAAGAGGTCAAGCGCATCCGCGAGTCGGGCTGGCAGGGGCGCTCGCTGCCCGTGGACAAAGGTGCCATTGAAGACCAGAATGTCCTGGTGCGTGAGCTCTTGACCCCAGACGGGGGCCGGCGCACGATCCTGCAGTTTAAACTGCGACCCGAAGCGGATCGCCAGTTGGTGTCGATCTTGAAGCCCCGCGTGTCGGGCATGGTGGCTGATTCCCTGTTTGAGGACCCGTACTGGGATCGCATCCTGGCGGCGGTGAAGACGACCAATCACCATCTCCAGGACAAGGGGTTCAATTTTGAGACACTGAAGGCTGCTCAGGGCCTGCGTCCTGAATTGCGGAAGCTTCTTGAAACCGGGAATCGCATCCAGCAGAAACTGGCGAAGCAGTACATGGCCGTGCTGGACGAAGTGGCGGAGTCCACGCAGCGTGCCATGGCGGATGGAGGCGCGTTGCCCGTCGGCAAGGTTACCCGCTTCACGCCCGATGCCGCGGACATCAAAGCCTTGCAAAAGGCCGCGACGCCCCCCACCGATGAGGCCTTCACCGTCCGCGCGCGCGACCGCTGGACGGAAGACATGACCCGCCAGAAGGGATCCCAGGTAGTGATCGAGCGCGAAAGCGTGCCTCTGTCCGAGCATGATGGTCGGCTGGCGGATCGTTTGATGGAGTTTGAGGTGGACCTGGGCCAGGGCGTGAAGGCGGTCTACAAGCCGTTCCAGCCAGGTGAGACCGCCTATGCTCTGCAGGGCCGGCTGACGGTGAAGGTCGATGGAGCTGTGTCGGAGACGTCCGTGGCCCGTGCCATGGAACGCTTGAAGGGCCTGGGGATCGAGGCCACGCCATCCAATGCGGTCGATGAAGAGCTGATGTACCTGCAAAAGGTGGCGACGGTGTCCAAAGTGGACAAATCGCCGGCCTTCCTTCAGGCGGCCGAGGACGCCGCCAAGGTGAGCCCGGAAGAGGCACTGCGGATTTGGCGCGAGGCCTGGGGGCACCAACTGGGCGTGAAGAACGTGACCAAGCTGTCCAGTTACAATCCTTCGGGCGTCCACCAGCTGTCAACGGCCACGGGCGAGGTGGGGGCGGCCGGCACGCGCATCCAGTACCGCTTTGATTTGGCCGAGAAAAAGTTCCAGAAGGACATGCAAGACTACGTCTTGACCCATCATATCTCCAACGGGAAGTCGATCGAGCAGTTCTTCAAAGAGGTGCTCCCGGGTAACCGGGCCTTTGTCCCGACGGCCGAGCGCTTCGGCACGGGCATCCCCATCGGTGGGATGAGCCCTGCTGAGGACCTGAATACAGGCGGCGCCAGCTACTTCTTTACGCGCATCGCCAAGAATGACCCCAAACTGCAGAACGTGATCACCCTGAAGGTTGACATGCTGCGCCGGGCTGACGCGATCAGCTATTCGAGCGACTACTTCGGCCGGGTGACCGGGAACCATGCGGCCGTGCACCGCTTCAGTGATGCCAAGGGGTGGAAGACCTGTGCCAGAAACGGGAGCAACGAGACGATCTTCAAAGGCCCCGTGCCCGTTCTTGAAAATCTGCAGGAAGTGATCGTGAATCACCAGGCGGAGCGGCAGCGCATCCTCAGCTTGTTCCGCGAGCAGGGAATCGAGATGTTGCCGGATGGTCGGAAAATCGAAGACGTGATTGTGGCGAGGTCGTGATGGACATCCGGGACACGGAAAAGCAGGCGTTTCAAGCGTTTCTGGACTCGCTACAGGGCGAGTTTGGCTGCATCTACCGGGTGACCTTCCCGGATGAGTTCTTTGTGCGCCGCTATCTGGCCGGCATGCGCGTGCTCGAAGCAACGCCGCTATTCGACCGAGCCACTGGGGAGGTCCAGTCGTGGCGCTACCTCATCTACTTCGCTGAAATGGCTCTGTTGGACACCACGGGGAGTGGTCACCCGGAACATGCATTTGAGTGCGAAGTGGAGTACCGCGATGCGGGGAACGTGACCTTTGCAGAGCAAGAAGCGGGGTATTCTATCCTGGTGTCGAAGAATGACCCGCATGAGTTTAGTGAGTCGCAGGCCGCTGTTTACCGGGACTGGGATGCCTCTGTGGAGCGCTTTGGCGGGAAGGAGAAGCTGCAAGCGGTGATCGATGCCCAGGCCGCGGCTTGGCTGGAGCGCGTGGTGGCCCTCCGGGAGGATGCCGCGTGAAGATCGCCTATTTCTACGTGTTCGCTATGGACGAAGAGCCGCCCCGCAAGGAGCCCATTGGCGTGTGGGTGTGGTGCGAGGGTGACCGGTTCGACATGGTGTTTGACGAGGCCTTTCCACTGGACGAGCAGCGCGCCAGCGACTGCTGCAATCGCCTGATCGAGTCGAACCTAGGCTTCACGCGCGAAGCCCTGGAGTACTGGCAAGAGCACGTCGGCTACGACCGGTGTGCCAGCGAGATTCACGAGGTGGCCGACGCCGCCTATGCTGAGGTCTTCCGGCGCTTCGTTGAGGAAGTCCACGCTCCGAAATAATTCGCCACTATTTTCTCCCGCCTCTTTGTTTCTCCTCTCGGAATGTGAATCGTGTGGCCCAAACCAATGGGTGTGGGCGCATGCACGATTTTCTGACTCTTGAAGCCGCTCTCTTTCCTGAGCTTGCCAGCCTGGCAGGCTCTTCGGCTGCGCCCACCCGGATCGTCCCCTACATCGGCACCAAGCGCAAGCTCCTGGCCTGGATCCGCGAGCAGATCCCCGAGGACGTGCACCACGTGGTGGACGCCTTCGCGGGGGGCTGCAGCGTCGCCTACATGCTGAAATCCGAAGGATTCCAGGTCACCACCAATGACAGCCTGCGCTGGTCGTGGCACGTGGCGCGCGCCGTGGTGGTCAACCAGCGCGCCCAGGTCACAGACGAGGAGATTGACGCCCTCCTGGTTCCCAACCCGGAGGCCGGGAGCTTCACGCAGGACACCTACTCCGGGAAGTTCTGGCGCGAGGGCGTGCACCAGGCCATTGACGAAGTGCGCGAGAACGTCGATGCCTTGAAGGGCTTCAAGCGGGACATCGCCCTGGCGGCGCTGGGTGCGGCCATGCTGATGGCAAAAGGGTGGTTCCAGCACTTCACGACCCAGAAAGTCTCGCCCACAGGCGACACGCCCGACGAGTTCCGGGCCCGGATTGGCGCGACCATCCGCCGGCTGAACCAGTTGGTGGTGGAAGGGGAAGCGTGCTCGGCCAAATGCCTGGACGTGCTGACGTTTCTCCCGAATGTCCAGGCCGATCTGGTGTATCTGGACCCCCCCTACGTGACCCCGGCCAGTTCCCACAACTACAGCGAGGACTACCACGCCATCGAGGCCGTGATGGTGAAGGGAAAGGGCCGGAATCCGGATTCCACGTCCGTCAATGCCCGGGAGAAGACGCAAGCGGACCAGAACGCCGACACCATTGCCCCCTTCCTGCAGGCCGTTCTGGGAAAGGCCGCCCACATCCCGGCCTGTCTGCTCTCCTACCGTGACCAGGCCGTGCCCAGCGAAGCGGAACTGCAGGAGATCCTGGAAGCCGCTGGGCGTCAGACCACCAAAACCGACACCGAACACGACTACCAGATGGCGGGCCCGAAGCGGGATGGAGGCTACTCCAAGGCCCGCGAGGTCCTGTTTCTGGGGCGACTCATGCCCGCCAGCGAAACCCCGGAGGAACTCCCTGTGAAGCCAAATCCGGATCCGAAGCACGACACGGCTACCCGGGCCGCCCTGACGGCCAGCCTGGAGGTGGGTCGACTGGTGGCCGTGGCCGAGGAGAAGCCCGAAGGCCAGGAGGACCACGAGATCGCCTTCGTGCTCTGCCATGCGGGCACCAACCGCAACCACGACCACTTCACGGTGGCCGAGCTCAAGAAGGCCGCAGCCAGCGCCGCCGGCGTGAAGATCAATCTGAAGCACGGCCAGAAGGCCCAGGACATCGTGGGCAAGACGGAGTCCGCGGTCTTCGAGGATGTGGACAGCGGCCGGGTCGTCTGCGCCGGAAAGCTCTTCACGGGCTCGGACGAGTTGGCGGCCAAGGCGCGCAAGCTCATCCACGAAAACCTGATCACCAAGGTCTCGATGGAGTGCTCCTACGAGAAGGGCGAGTGCTCTGTTTGTGGCCAGACCTTCACGGCCGCGGCGGACCGCTGCGAACATCTGAAGAAGCAGAAGGGCCAGAAGGTCGACGGCAAGGACTGCTTCGAGATCCTCCACGGAGTGACCTTCACGGGCGCCGGCCTCTTGGAGGGCTACGAGCCCGCCGACCCCAAGGCGGACATCACGTCCATGGCACAGGGCGAAGACGGTCGACTGCGTGCGTCCTCCTACTACGGCGACATGGGCGCCCGCCCCGAGAACGTCAAGCAGGTCCTCATCCAGCAGGAAATCCGGGAAGACCTGTGGCGGGCGCAGGATGCCTTCGGCACGGTCGTGAGCACGCTCGTGGGCGACTTCACCGCGAGCAAGGCCACGCTGGAAGACACCGGCACGAAGATTCGCCAGGCCGCCACCGACACGGCGGATCGCGTGATCCAGATCCTCACGAGCATCAGCAAGGAGACGGACGACATGAAGGACAAGAGCGCCCAGGCGGCCACGGACAAGCCGCTGAAGGACATGACGCAGGCCGAGCTCTTGGAGCACGCCGAGCAGCTGGCCGCCCAGAACGAGGAGCTGACCGGCCGGGTCCAGGCCGCCGAGGACGAGAAGGCCAAGAGCGCGGCCAAGGACGCCGCCGAGGCCCTCGTCGCACTGATGGAGAAGAAGGGCCGCGCGTTCGCCGACGCGGCCGCGCGCCAGGCGGAGGTGGAGCGCTTGGCCGGCCTGTCCGACGAGGCCCGCAAGGCCGTGGAGGACAGCTGGACGGGCATGGCCGACGCCGAGCCGGTGAAGGAGCCCACCGAGGAGGAGAAGGCGGCTGCGGCCGCGGCCGGAGAAGGTGCCCCCACCGCCGCCGCGGGCAACAAGGGCGCGCTGCGCGCCAATGCCAGTCTGGCCCCGCCCACGGGCAGCGACCCGGCTCCCAAGGATCTGACCCAGAAGCTGGGCGACGGCCTGGCCGCCCTGCACGAGCGCCGCCTGGCCCGCGAACGGGGCGACGTGGTCGAGTAGCATCACCCCCGACCCGGTGATGCCGGGGCGGACTTCAATCAGAAGGAGCGAACCATGTACAACAACTCCCACCCCGGCATCGAGTTCGGCGACGGTGTCCTGAAGGGGCCGGGCACGCCGGGCCAGGTGGTCAAGACCGTCGGCAACAACGAGTTCTCCGTGGTGGCCAACGCCGCGGACGTGCCGGCAGGCGTCCTCAAACGGGCGGACAAGGATTGCGCCACGCAGGGGGCCTCGGAGACCACGCCCTGCGTGGTGGACACGGGCGGCTTCGTCTTCCAGACGGACCAGTTCTCGGGCACGCCGGCGGCCGGGAACAACCTCACCTTCGATGCCACCACGGCCAAGCTGAAGGTGGCCACGACCGGCACGACGATCGTGGGCCGTGTGCTCTCCGTGGACGGCTCGGAGATCAGCGTCCTGTGGACCAACCACGGCCTGGTTTCCGCCTAGCCCTGGCAACCCCGAAGCAAGGAGATCCTGATGAAGACGAAAGCCGAGATGAGCGAGGCCGAGCTGCAGGCCCTGGCAAACCTGGTGCAGCAGTCCACGCGGACGGAGAACGGTCTTTACGCGCTGGCCGAGGCCGTGGGCGCGGTCATCCGCATGGAGATCGACCGCAAGAACATCGTCCCCCTGATCCTGACCGAGCACACGCTGCAGCCCGGACAGGAGGCCAAGCACTCCAAGCGCCGCGCCCTGCAGGCCCACTACATCGGTGTGGGCGGCCAGCCGCACCGCCAGGAGGTCAACAATGACCAGCAGGTCATCTTCCCGGTCTTCCGCGTCCACGCCAATCCCACGGTGGACGTGACCGACTTGGCCAGCGGCAATCTGGGCAAGATCGAGGAGATGCAGACCGACGCGGCCCAGGCCATCCGCAACAAGCTGAACGCCAAGCTGGTGGCCCTGCTGTCGGCCGCCGCGGCCCTGGCGCCCTCCACCAATGTGGTGACCGTTTCGGGTGGCAAGCTCACCGACACGGCCCTGGGCCAGATCATCAGCAAGATCAACGACCTGGAGCTGAACGCCCGCTACATCCTCCTGCGCGGCAGCCGCCTCATCGACCTGAAGGACTTCAACCTGGATCCCGAGTCCCGGCGCGAGTTCGTGGAGAAGGGCGTGCTGAACCGCTTCGGCGGGGCGGGCCTGGTCAACACGGCCTCGATGAATGCCAGCGAGGTCATCGTCATCCCCGACATGGAAGTCGGCAAGTATGACATCCGCACGGCCCTGAAGGTGGACCCGCAGAAGTCCGGCTTCAAGGTGGGCTTCCTGACCTACCACGAGTGCGCGATCGGCATCACGCGCCCCGACCTGGTTTTCAAGGTGGTCATCACCGCCTGATCCACCTGAGTGCTGCAGCTGCCGGCCGGGGGCGACTCCGGCCGGCCCTCTCCCCGGAGGACCTATGTTTCTCGTGACAGCCAAGACGACCACGGTGGTCATCGGCATGCGCGTGTTCAGCCCGGTTCTGGCCAGCCGGTTCGAAGACGAGCTGCCGCCCGACGTCGCGGGGCGCGACGACCTGCTCCTCATCGAGGAGATCCCGGATGAAGAGCCTGTGGTGGAGCCCGGTGGTCTCACGGCGACCGGCACGCTGGAGACGGACCCCGGTGGCGCCGGCGAGGGTGACACGGGCGCCGGTGGCGCGCCGGATGGCGCGGGCCTGGGTGAAGGCGCCGGCACGGCCGGCGAGGGCGACACGGGCGTCGGTGGCGCGCCGGACGGTGAAGGCCCGGGTGAAGGCGCCGGCACGGCCGGCGAGGGCGGCACGGGAGCCGGTGGCGCGCAGGATGGCCAAGGCCCGGAGACGGACCCGACCCTTCTGACGGACAAGGCCCTCACGGAGGGCGTCACGCTCTTGCGCGTGGGAGGTGACGACGACGACGACGACGGTCCGGGGGCGGATGCGGATCCGGATCCCTTCGCGGATACCACGGAAGGGCCGGGCACACCGGGCGCCGAGACCCCGGCTCCGGCTCAGGCGCCGCCTGCCTCGCCTCCGGCGCCTTCAGCGCCGGCCACGAGCAAGGGCGGCCGTGGCGGCCGAAACAGCCGGAAGTAGGGGCCCATGGCCACGACGATCACGGACCTGATCCAACACCTGCGGGGCGAGCTGGTCGCGGCGGATGAAACCGACCTGACGACCGACCAGCTGCGCGGCGCGCTTAAGCGGGGCCTGGCGGCCATGAACCGCGATTTCGAGCGCGCCTACGCCCTGCAGGTGGATCAGGAAACCATCCTGCCGGAGCTGTCCGGGGCCGACGAGGAGCTCCTCCTCCTGGCCGCCCTGCCCACCTGCTGTCGGATGGAGATCGCCAAGGCCACGCGGCGTCCGAGCTTCAAGGCCGGCGCCATCGAGATCGACAACACGCGCGCCGCGGGGGCGTGGCGCGATCTCCTGTCTCACGCACATGGCGAGTACCTGCGGCTGGTGGAGCTGGGCGTGGCCCAGGGCCTGCAGTCGCTGAAGCCCCTGCTCTTTGAACGCGGATCGGTGATCGCCGAGGAGAGCGTGTGAGCTACTTGACGGCATCCGAGGCCACCCTGGCCCTAAAGGATATGGCTCTCATGCTCGCCTCGACGGGAGATGTGATCCAGCTCCGGACGCGCCAGGCCCCCCAGGCCACGGGCTTCGCGGGGGACCCGGGCGAGAGCTTCGGGTCTCCCGTGGCCGTCCCGGCGGTCTTGTCAGCCAAGGCGCCGGAGGATCTGCTGCAAGTGGGCCACGAGGTGCTGGTCATCGTGGCGGCCGGGACGGTGGTGGTCGAGGGCGACGAGTTCACCCACGGCGCCGGCCGCTACCGGGTGGTGGACGTGGTGGAGCGGAACCTCTTCGGCACGGTGACGCACCTGGAGCTCTCCGCCAAGAAGCTGCACGGGAGCGCCTGATGCTCGACGGCGTCACCATGCTGCTGGACAAGAAGGCCCTGGAGAAGACCCAGAAGCTCCTGAAGGCCTTTCCCCAGGTGCTGGTCAAGAGCCTGTCCCTGGCCATCATGCAAATCGCCCTGGTCGTGCAGGCCCAGGCCAAGCAGAGCCTGACGGACGAGGGATCCATAGACCTGGGCGCCCTACGCGCATCGCTCCACATCGTCGTGGTGGGCCCGCTCACCGTCCTGGTGGGAACGCCCAGCGAGTACGCGGCCCCCGTGGAGTACGGCACGGTTGGGCACTGGGTGAAGGTGGACAACATCCCGGGCCTGCGCGAGTGGCTGGTGCGCCACAACATCCAGGACGGGGAGGAGCGGACCTACTTCTACGTGCATCCCAAGCCCCGGCCCTTCATGACGCCGGCCTGGATGATGGGCGTGGTGATGACGCCGAAGACGGTGGAAGCAGCGGTGGAACTGGCCTTCCAGCTGGTGGAGAAGCAGTTCACATGATCGTCCAGCGCGCCTTCGCGGCCCATGTGGCCAGTCTGGTGTCCGGCCTCTTTGTCTTCAAGGATGAGCTGGCCTGGGCGCAAGCCGGGGAGCCATGGCCCTTCCTGCTCGTGACCCGGGTGTCCCTGACGCCTGGATCGAAGGGCACGGGCACCTACGACAACCGCACGCTGGACGCCACGACGAGCGAGTACACCTACGAGAAGTTCCACGTAGAGCGCCAGGTCCTGCGCCTGACGATTCGAAGCGCGGCCGTGGGCGTGAAGAGTGGCGCGACCCTGGTGGATGAAGTGGCCCGGGGCATCCGCACGCTGCTGCGCGGGCACGCCCAGGGACAGCCCCTGGATCTGGTGGACGAGGAGTTGGGGACGAACGTGCACCTGGAGCGCCTGCGGCTGATCACCCAGAGTGACCAGAGCCCGATGCTGAGCCGGGTGCCGTTCGAAGCCCAGGTGACCCTGGACGTGGAGCTTTCCGCTGTCTGGCCCGTGGTGACGGCGGTGGCAAAGCCCTTCCTGGACGTGAATCTGACCGTGGACCTGACGTAAGGGAGACCTCATGATGAAGACCACCACCCAGCCCGAACAGCCGGGCAAGCCCGTCGAGACCGCGGCCCCCGCGGCCACGCCCAACGTGCTGCAGCGGGCGGAGACGGTGCTGAAGAAGCTGAAGCTGGCGCCGCCGGTGGCGGCCGGTGTCCTGGCTGCGCATGGGCTGACCCGGACGGCCCTGGTGGATCCGGAAGTGTTGCAGGCCCAGGTGACCGCGTGGCTCGCGGCCCCGGCGAAGAGGTAGGAGGGCATCGTGACCCGGATCATCAAGGACGTCTACACCGAGTACTTCTCGGGGCTGGCCGGCATGAGCCAGCTGCCGACGGCCATCGAGTGCGTGGCCGGCGCGGCGGGCGGGGGCGAGAAGCTGACCCGCTACATCATCAGCGACAAGCGCAGCGCGCTGGACCTGCTGAAGAGCGGGCCCCTGCTGCAGGCCATCCTGGAGCGCCTGGACGCGGGCTCCACGATCATCTACGCCCTGCGCCTGGCGGGCAGCGCCCTGGCCACGGCGACCATGGCCATCCCGGGCGCGACGGGCACGGCCTTCACGCTCAACGGCTACTACCCGGGCGCCTGGTGGAACGATGTCGAGATCGGCGTGACGGCGGACGGCGCCGACCGCACGGTGGAGATCCTCGATCCCGCCACGGACACGGTCTACTCCTTCACGGGCACGACCAACGCGGCCCTGGTGGCGGCCATCAACGCCGGTCAGTCCGTCGTGAAGGCCGTCATTGGCGCCGGCGGCCTGGCGGCGGCCAAGGCCACGGCCAACCTGGCCGGCGGCGACGACGGCCTGACCCTGGCCAACGGCGACTACACGGACGGCATCACGGCCAGCGAGGACTTCACGGACGTCAACTGGGTCCACTTCGTGGGTGCGGACACGCTGACCCTCTGGGCGGCCATCCTGACCAGCTGCAACACTATGGTGACGTCGAACCTGGGCGAGCGCTTCGCCTTCCTGGACGTGCCGCGCATGGTGGTGGCGAACCCGCTGGCGCCCACGGCCGCCGAGGTCTCCACCTATTTGGGCACGATCCAGACCCTCATCGCCAGCGTGGCGGACCAGAACGCGGTGATTGCCGTGGGCGAAGCCCAGTACACGGACATGGCCGGCACCGTCTACTGGAACCGCATCACGTCGACTGTCGCCGGCCGCTACGCGGCGCTGAAGGTCCAGGAGAGCCTCTTGGCCAAGTCGGCGCCCAACGTCTCCGCGCTCTGCCCCGAGTGGAACGTGGGCCAGCAGACCGTCCTGGTGACGGAGAACCTGATCCACATGCGCAATGAGCCCGGGCTGGGGCTGATCTTCGGCTGCAGCAACACGCGCTGCCCGACGGGCAGTGCCTACAACCGCGTCGAGAAGGTGCGGGCGGCGTACGCCTTCGGCAAGGCGATCCGGTTGGCGGCCCTGCCGCACCTGGGCAAGCCCAACGACGCCGAGGGCGAAGGCCTGAAGCTGATGGAAGCGGACCTGCGCCAGGTGGCCAACCTGATGATGCAGAAGGGCGAGATCGATGACTACGACCTGCAGCTGATCTCCACGGCCGAGATGCGCAACCTGGGCGAGGCGCAGGTCGTGGCCAGCGTCAACAGCATGAAGGCCTTCGAGATCATCCTGGAGAAGGTGTACCTGAGCTGACCCAGTCAGCCAAACTGAAGGAGAACTGCCATGCCGCCCACTCCGGGACTCGCGGACGGCGTCGCCGGGAACAGCGTCAAGCTGCTCATCAACGGCGTGCCCGTGCTCGGCCTGATCAATTTCAACTGGAAGCTGGCCCGGGACAAGAAGCCGGTCTTCGGCGCGGGGTTCAAGGACGCCCACGGGGTGGTCCGCTCGAACCACAAGACCTACGAGATCGACTTCGAGATCACCGAGCTCCTCGTGCCCATGACGGCGCTCCGGGCCGCCATGGCCGCCGGCAGCTTGCTCGCGGGCGAGCTCTACTTGGATCCCACCGACTTCCGCAACGGCACCATCGTGCTCTTCTACCCGGGTCTGGACGCGGCCATGTCCAAGACCTTCACGGGCGTCGAGATCACGGCCTGCGACGGCGGGATCTCGGACTCCGAGGACGCCGAGGCCATCAGCATCAAGTGCTCGGGCTTCGCCACGGGCATGCTGCCCTACGTCTGATCGAGCATCGTCCGGGGAGACGGGACGCGGACAAGCCAGGCCAGGCCCCGCGTCCTTCTCCCCGGTTCTCTCTCTACACCCCAACCCCGGAGGAATCATGCATCCGCAGACCATCACGCCGGAGATGATCGAGACGCTCCGCACCGCCTACCCCAACCAGAGCCTGTTCCAGCTGGAGACGCCCGAGGGCGACGTCTTCATCGTGCGCGGCTCCAGCTGGGACGAGTTCAGCCGCCTGGGCAAGGCCGCCAAGGGCAACGAGCAGCGCCTGGCCCTGGACATCGTCCGGACCTTCGTCGTGCACCCGGCCCTGGACGCCAAGGACCTGGAGTACAACACGTCCAAGACCTGGGAGCCCGGGCGCATCGCGGCCCTGTCCGAGAAGATCCAGGAGGTCCTGGGCTACTCGAAGGAGATCACGGTAAAAAAGCTCTAAGGGCGGCGCGCGCGGACCTGGAGGGCGCCTGGTATCTCCAGGCCCGCGCGGTGATCGCCCACCGATTCCCGGCCTACACGTTTGAGATCCTCGACCAGCTGCCTTTTGACCGGGTGTTCGAGCTCTGCGTGGCGGCCGAGTGGCTGGGCGAGCAGGAGTCCAAGGCCAGCAAGGCGCCCCGTAGCGCACGCCGGAAACGATAGGAGACGCGATCGATGTCGATGACCGGCTTCACCAGCGCGATCACCATCAGCGTCTTCGGCACGTCGAACCTGTCGGCCTTTAGCGCGGCCTCTAAGCGCCTGGACAAATTCGCCGGATCCTTCGAACAGACGGCCGAGCGCGTGAAGAAGGCGGGTCTGAAGACGGCCCTGGTGGGCCTGGGGATTGCAGCCAGCCTGGCCATGCCCATCCTGCAGGTGGGCAAGTTCCAGACGGAAGTGGCGCGCGTGGGCGGCATCGCCGAGGCTACGGCGGCCCAGGTTGTGCAGATCGGCGATGCGGCCAAGTACCTGGGCGCGCGCAGTTTGTTCACGGCCCAGCAAGTGGCCGAAGGCCAGGCCGAGCTGGCCTCCATGGGTCTCACCGCCACGCAGGTGTCGACCAAGACGGGCATCATGGCCGACACCATCGCGTTTGCCACGGGCCAGCAGGTGGCCATGGCCGATGCCGGCGCGCTCCTCGTTGGCACGCTGAACGCCTACCAGAAGCCGCTGTCCGAGGCGACGAACTTAAGCGACATGTTCACGGCGGCCATGAATAAGACCAACCTGAAGTTCGCCGACATGCAGGAGTCCATGGTCAACACGGCCTCCACGTCGGCCACCTTCGGGCAGTCGACGGAGACCAACCTGGCCCTCCTGGGCGTTCTGGCCAACCGAAACGAGGTAGGCGCCCGGGCCGGCACGCGCCTGGCCATGACGATGACCAAGCTCTACACCCAATCGGGCAAGCTGAAGAAGGGCCTGGGCGTGGAGGCCTACGACCAGGCCACAGGCAAGACCCGGGACTTCATCGAAGTCTTCAGCGAGATGAAGGCCAAGCTGGGCGGCCTGTCCGACGAGAAGAAGAATCTGCTCCTGACGGACATTTTCGGCGCCGAGGGCATCAAGGTCTTCAACCTGCTGCTCACCAGCTCGCGCGAAGAGCTGATGGGCCTGCGCACGTCCATCAGCCAGTCGTCGGGGGCGGCCCAGGAGTTCCAGCAGCGCATCCTGGACACGCCCATGGGTCACTGGAAGCTCATGAAGAGCGCCGTGGACGGCGTGTCCATGTCGATTGGCGGCAGCCTCATGCCGCTGGTGATCCCGCTGTTGGATGCCGTGAAGGGCGTGGCGGAGGCCATCCTGGGCTGGATGGAGGCCCACCCGGCGCTGACTAAGGTGGCCGTGGGATTCCTGGGCGTCCTGTCCGTGGGCCTCATCCTGGGCGGCATGCTGCTCTTCGTGGGAGGCGGCATGCTGCACCTGGCCGGCATGGCCATGCGCCTGCCGGCCAAGCTGGGCCAGGTCGCGCTGTCCATGGGGGTCACGAACTCGGCGGCCATCCCCCTGACCGCCAGCCTCAAGGCTCTGGCTCTGGGCGCGCTGAAGGTTGTGGCGCCCTTCGCCCTGGTGGGCCTGGCCATCTGGGGGCTCACCAAAGCTTGGGACACCAACTTCCTGGGTTTCCGTGACACGGTGGAAGAGGTCTGGTTTGCCATCAAGCCGGTGGCCCTCGCGATCTGGGGCGGGATGAAGGCCTTGGGCCAGGGCATCGCCACGGTCTTCGACGCCACCCTGGGCGCCTTCTGGCGCTTCCTGACCGGCTGGTACAAGGGCGCCATGAGCGGGATCTCGCCCATCCTCTTCTTTGCCGGCATGGTGGCCTGGGGCCTGGGGTTCCTGGTTGGCACCATCCTGCGCGCCTGGAACTGGATCCAGGACAACCCCATCGTCAGTGGACTCCTCTTCGTCTCCCTGGCCGCCTTTGCTTGGCCGTTAATCCTGAGCGCCGCCAAGGCCGTGTGGATGTTTGCCACCCAGACGGTGCTGGCCGGCGGGCGGGCTGCCGGCGGGTTCCTGGTGGCCCGTGTGGCGGCCCTGCGCGCAGCGGCGGCCACGCTGTGGGCCGGTCGCAGCTCGCTCCTCCTGCGGACCCAGATCGTGGCCGTGGCGGCCGCGACGAAGGCCTGGTCCGTCATCCAGTGGGCGTTCAACGCGGCCCTGTCCGCCAATCCCATCGGCATTGTGATTGGCATGGTTGCCATCCTGGCCGCTGGGTTCGTCTTCCTCTACACGAAGGTCGAGCCGGTGCGGACCTTCCTGGACGGGCTCTGGGACGGTTTCATGTCTGGGCTGAACTGGGTGTTGGGGAAGATCAACGGCTTCATCAAGACGGTGAACATGATCCCGGGCGTGGAGATCCCGCTCATCCCTACGCTGGACACAGGAAAGGCGACGGCGATCCCGCGCGCGGGAGCGGCCACGGGCGGGGCCGGTCTGGCGCAGGCCATGACCAGCGCGCCCAAGGGCGGCCGGCTCGCTGCGGCGCTTCAGGAGGGCGTGGCCGCCGCCCGCCCGGTGGACGTGCGCCCTGCCCGGGCCACGAGCGGCGCCCAGCCGGCCCGGGCCATTTCTCGCAACCAGCAGTCCACGACCATTGATCGGCGCATCCATGTGGCCAAGATCGAGGTCCAGGCGACCCAGGGCACGCCGGCCAAGAGCATCGTGGATCAGGTTCAAACTGGGCTGAGTCAGTACGCAGGGCAGGAAGAAGGCATCGACGGGGTGACGTATGCCTACTGAGCCCATGGGACCGCCGGCCCCGGCAGCACAGGCCGGGCCGCCCACCCAAGAGCAGGCGTTGGTTGAGCAGGCCCAGGCCGCCGGCTCGGTCACACGCAACCTAACCGAGATACACTTCAGTTTGGGCGGCATGGTCTTCCCTGTGCCCCCTCGGGCCATGCAGGTCAAACAGACCATCAAGATCGATGAAGTGAAGATCCCCAAGAAGAGCGGGACCCTTCGGCAGCCCACGGGCTACGAGTCGGCCGAGATCACGGTGGATCTGGAGCTGGTGCCGGAGGAGAGCCTGGACGGCACACTGATCACCTCACCCCTGGAGCGCTTGCGCCCTCTGCAGAAGCTCTTCCGCGACGGCCGGGCCAGCCTGCCCAAGCCCGTGGAGATCATCTCGCCCCTGACGGACCTGTTTGGCATCCGTCAAGTGCTGATCCAGGAGCTGACGGCGGACGAGGACGGGGAGTCAGACTGGATCCCCGTGCGGTTGGTACTGGTCGAGTACGAGTCCATCAAAACCCAGCTGGAGCATCAGGCCGCGGCCGCCGGGGCCGCGGACGACGCGGCCGCCGAGGGGGCGGAGGCCATCGAGGGGGACGAGAACCTGGACCGCAACCTGGGCTACGTGCGCGACCAGTTCAACGATGGCATGTCCGAAGGCAGTGGCGAGGCCCCAGCAGACGACCAGGACGACCCGGGCTACGAGGACGCCTACTGATGGGCGCCTGGACCCATCCCGTCTACGAGGTGGAGGTCGCCGGCCAGCGTCTGGACCCGGCCGTGGTCTCGTTCTGGGTGCAGGCGCAAGGCAGCGCGGCGGACAGTGGGCGCTTGGTGCTCGCTGACCCGGAGGAGACGCTGGCGCCGACCCTGGCCCGCGGGCAGAAAGCGGTGATCCGCTGGGGCTACCAGGACGACCCGGCCCTCACGACGATCTTCGAAGGCCTTGTGCGCGCCGTCCAGCCCGACGGCCTGCAGGTGGCTCTCGAGCTCATCGACTACCAGGCCGTCCTGCAGGCGCCCAGCCGGCGCATCACGCGCACGTGGGAACACGTGGCGCCCGCCGAGCTGGCCCAAGACCTCATTGCCGGCACGGGCCTGTCCCTGCAGGCGACGGTCCCGGGCACCCAGATCGGCCGCTTCCCCGTCCACCACCTGACGCCCAAGGAGGCCCTGCAGCAGCTCACGACCTGGCTCTCGCGCGAGACGGGCACCGAGCACCGCTTCCACGTGCGCGCCGGCCAGCTGGTGCTGGGCCCGCCGGACCCCGGCCAGGCGCCGGCCCTTAATCTCGAGACGGGCGTCACGTTGATCGATCGCCGGCCGGGCAAGTTGGGCATGACGCTGGTGGAGACGCTGGTGGCGCCCATCCAGCACGGCCAGGTGATGACCGTGGACGGCGTGCGCTTCTTCGTGGAGGAGGTGGTCTACCGCTGGCACGCCGGCGGCCGCACGCTCCTGCAGGTGGTGCCATGCTGAGCGAGATGAAGAAGCTGGTGGAGCAGGGCCGGCCGGACCTGTCTTCCTACATGCGCCTGCCCGTGCGCGGGAAGGTCACGGCCGTGGACGCGGGCGCTTACACGGTCAGCGTCCAGCCAGACGACGTGAAGCTGTCCCTTCTGCCCCGCTGTGAAATCCTGGCCGTCTGGTCCACCGCGTCCGCGCGCCTCGTCATCCTGCCCACGGTAGGCGACGCTGCCATGGTGGCCTTTGAGGGCGGGGATCCGAACCGGCCCTTCGTGGTCGGCTTCCTGACCAGCGCTGGTCCGGCGGACAAGGAGCTCGTGCTGGAGCAGGGCAAGTCGCGCGTGGTGATCCACGCGGATGGCCTGATCGAGATCGAGTCGGACGTGAAGGTCCACGTGAAGGCCCCGGTCGTCCACCTGGGCACGAGCGCGGCCGAGCAGGTCATTCTGGGCAACACGTTTCAGGCCCTGTTCAACGCACACCAGCACATCGGCAACAAAGGTCGTCCCACCTCGACGCCCATCGCGCCTTTGTCGGGCGTGGAGCTTTCAAACACCTCTCGGACGGAGTAGTCTAGGACATGGCACTGAACGCGCAGACCCTGGCCAGTTTGATCCAGTCCAAGACGGAGCAGCATCTGTCCGGGCTGAACCCTGCGCTGCCCGGCAACGCCGGCGCCATTGATGCGGCCCAGGCCCTGGCGCTGGCTGAGGCCATCATCGAGCACTTCCAGTCCGCGGCCCAGGTGCTGCCGGGCATCCCGGTGTCCACGACGGGCAGCCAAAGCGCGCAATCGGGCCAGACGACCGCGCCGGGGGTGATCCAGTGACCCAGTTCCAAGCCTTTGACCTCGCCTTCGACACCGACGGCGACCTGGTGGTGGCGCCGAACGGCGACGTGGCGGCCGCCCGGGACGGCGACGTGCTGGCGCGGGACATCCTCGACCGCCTGGCCTGCCTGCCGGGCGAGCTGCCGGCCCACCCAACCTGGGGCTGCCGGATCAAGAGCCTCCTGGGCGCGCCGGATTCCCCGCGCTCGCGCATGCTGGCCCAGCGCTACCTGCGCGAGGCCTTGGAAGACGAGCCGCGAGTGGAGGATGCCTCGATCAGCATCCAGCCGCTGGCCGCGGCGCCGGAGGAGAAGGTCTACCGGATCCGCTTTGCCGAGGTCGGCAATGACCGCCTGCAGGAGTGGGTCTGGGGCTTTGGGCTGGCGGGGAGCTTCACGGTCAGCCAGGGGGAGATCCAGGCATGAAGACCTTCGATGAGATCCTGGCCGACCTGCTGCAGGCGGTGGTGGCCAAGACGCCCTTCACGAATCTCAACGTGGGCGCCGGCCTGCGCGGTATCCTGGAAGCGGTCGCCTCCGGCATCGCCGGCCTCTACCAGCTCATCCGGACTGTCTCCGGCGCGCTCTTTGTGCAGACGGCCACGGGCACGTGGCTGGATCTGAAGGTCCGCGAGGTGGGCATTCGGCGCCTCTCTGCCAAGAAGGCCCGCGTGCGCCTGACCTTCGGCCGCAGCACGCCGGCCATCCAGGACACGCTCATCCCGGCCGGCACCTTTGTGCGTAGCCGCAAGGACGCCAGCGGGCGCAGCCAGCGCTTCCTGACCGACGTGGACGCCACCCTGGCGACCGGCCAGACGAGCGTGGTGGTGACGGCCACGGCCGAGGAGGCGGGCGCCATCGGCAACGTGGGCCCGGGCACCATCACGCTCATCGTGACGACGGTCTCGGGCATTGAGACCGTCATCAACCAGGACGTGGGCGCGCTCTCCTACCTAGTGGAGGAAGGCGCGGACGCGGAGTCCGACCGGGCCCTGCGCGAGCGCGCCATCCTCAAGTGGGACACCCTGGGCGTGGGCGGCACGCGGGGCGCCTACCAGGCCTGGGCTCTGTCCGTGACCGGCGTGAAAGCTGCCATGGTCCTGGACGACGCGCCCTACGGCCCGGGCACGGTAGGCGTGGTCGTGCTGGGCACGGACGGCGCACCGACGCCCGAGCTCCTGGAGGCGGTGAAGGACTACATCCGCCCGCGGCAGCCGCTGACCGCCCAGCTCGTGGTCTCCAGCGCGGAGATCACCGAGGTCGCCCTCTCCCTGACCGTCTGGCGCTTCGCCACAGCCGACCAGGCCACGGTGGACGCGGCGGTGCGCCTGGCCCTGCAGGGTTATTCGGACGCCCTGCAGCTGGGCGAGGGGCTGATCCGTGCGCGCCTGGTGGCGGCCGTCATGGCCGTGGACGGCGTCTACAACGTGACGGTGGATGTGCCCACGGCAGACGTGCCGGCGACGCCGGCCGAGTACCTGGACGTGGACGCCGCGGCGGCCACGCTCGTGCACCTCGTGAAGGGCCGCACCTATCAGGACCGCGCCGCGGACGTGGTGGGCGAGGGCCTGCCTGGAATCGACCCCATCGATAAGACCGAGTGGAGCTTCTGATGGAGAGCCGCCTGGGACCTTGGCTCCTGAGCATGCTGCCCAGCGTGCGCCGGAAGAAGGATGGCAGCATCCTCTCCGGCCTGCTGGACGCCTGGGGCCTGTCCCTGGACGCGGCCAAGGACTCCATCTATCGTCTGCGCCGGCGCGGCTTCCTGTGGACCCTGGGGGATGGGACGGATCCCTACTACGCAGACCCGGAGCGCACGGGGGATCTGGAACGCCACGCCTTGGACCGCGGGACGCGCCGGCTGGTGGGGGAAACGAACGCCCAGCTGGAGGCGCGCCTGGCCATCATGCCGGCCGCGCGCCAGTATGCCGGCAGCGCCATGGGCATGCGCTACCTGGTGGAGGACGTGCTGGGCCACACCCTGTCCGCCCTGACCGCCTACGCGGATGACCCGCAGAGTTGGGTGTGGCTCGTGTCGGAGGAGATGGCCCGGCACGCCGAGGCAGACCGCTCGCACCTCCTCAGCGCGGCGGACCAGGCGGACCCCGACCTGGATGACCTGCGCCAGACGCGGATCTTCAGCCAGGCCGACCTGGACACGCGCTTCACCTTCTGGCTCACCATCGAGCACGCGGCGCCGCTGGACGCCGAGGAGAAGGGGCGCATCACTGAGCTCATCATGGCCGAGAAGCCCGCCCACACGGCGGCCGTTGTGCATTTCGTGGAGGCCTGAACGTGAACCGCTACCTGCCCTTCTCCGGCGACAAGCCGACGCTCGAGGACCTGGAGTTCATCATCGATGTCCCGCTGCAGGCGATCCTGGAGCGCACGAGCGAGCTGTTCACCGATGGCGTCGTGACGGGTTTCGGGCTTTCCAAGGTGGGGCTGAACCTGCTGGTGGCCCCGGGCGTGGCCTACCGGGGCGGCGAGCGGATTGCCAGCACGGAGACCACGACGGTCAGCTACCCGGTGGCCGATTCGTGGGTCTTCGCGCGCTACACGCTGACTGAAGTCATGCCCAAGACGCACTACGTCACGGGCGTTACGCACAACACGCGCCGGATCCATGGCGGCGGCCTGCGGCTCTCCACCAGTTCGGCCACGCCACTGGACGATGAGGTGCTGCTGGGCCGGGCGCTGGCCGACGGGACCCTGGAGGACCTGCGAACCTTCGCCCAGGTGGTCAGTGACCCGCGCATGCACGCGCCCAACACGGACACGCACACCACGGCCGCAGACTTCCTGGTCGGCTACGAGAGCGAGGCCAGCCCGGGCAGCCAGGTGCTCACCATCGCCAACGCCTTGAGCAAGCATCCGGAGCTGCAGCTGCTGTTCCGCCATGCCATCGTCAACCTGCAGGACGGGCACGGGGACCAGATGCTGGAACTGCGAAAGATCCCGTCCACGCCCAACACGCCCACGATCCTGGCGGAGAACGCCACGCTCAAGATCCATGGCTTGCCGCCGGAGCGGGACGCCGAGCTGCGCGCCGCCCTGGACGCCCACGAGGCCGCGGCCGTCAGCGTGAATGCCCTGACCACGCACCTGACTGAGGTCGAGGGCTACCGCAGCTTGGTCAACGCCAAGCGCCTCCTGGGCTACACGCTGGACCAGGTGCGCGGCACGGCCAACGTGGGCGTGGCCCCGGACTTGGACGTCTTCCAGGCCAAGCAGGCGGCCATCGTGTCGGGGGCGGCCGGCGTTTCGCGCGAGCCGGGCTCCCTGGCCCTTCTCTCCGGCTTCACGCACGTGGTGGGCTCGGGGACCGGCCTGAGCGCCGGGCTGGTGGGCAAGACCCTGCTCTTCCAGGCGGACGGACTCCTGAAGGAGTACACGGTGGCCAGCGTCAACACGGGCGCCCAGACGCTGGAGCTGACCGTGGTGGCCGGCGAAACCGTGGACGCCGCCTGGTTCTACCTGGCGGACGCCGAGAGTCTGGGCTACGGGGCGGCCGTCACCACCACGGCCGAGATGCTGACGGCCATCGACGGCCACAAGGCGGACCAAACGGCCGCCCGGGCCGAGCTCGTTGCCGTGAAGGCCACGGCGGGCGACACGGTCCTCAAGGCCTTCACGACCCAGGACGCCGCGGCCGACGAGAGCTACAGCCTGCAGCTCACGTGGGACCGGCCGGCGCTGGTGGATCTGGAGGAGATCACGAGCTACCGCGTGCGCGTCTACGAGCTCAAGCACAACCGAACCAAGCTCCCGACGGCCATCACCAAGGGCACGCTGGACAGCACCTACGCTGATCTGATCCACAAGGTGGTGGAGATCGGATCCGCGCGGCGCCAGAAGAAAGAGGTCCTGCAGGCCAGCGACCTGACCACCACGGGCTCCACGGTCAGCCTCGTGAAGGTCGCGGGGCCGTCCGTCTTCCAGCCGGGCATGCGCGTGGTGGTGGGCACGGACTCCGGCGTCGTGAAGGGCTACGACCCGGCGTCCCGGACTGTTGAGCTGCTGGCGCCCCTGCCGGCGGCGCCGGCCTCGGGCGTGACCGTGACGAGCTTCCAGCTGGCCTGGGACGACGAAGTCTTCTGTGAGCGCGCCGAATTCCCCATCCGCGGCGCCCAGCACCTGGTGATCTACGTCCAGGCCATCACCGAGCACGACGTGGGCGGCGCCTGGTCCACGGGCCTGGTCGTCCTCACGGACGCGCTGGAGGATGCCGACGGCGTCACGCTGGCCGAGCGGATCCGCCGACTGCGCAACCTGGAGCAGGGGCGCTTCGGCGTGGAGCGCGACCGCCTGGTGGCGGAGGTCCAGGAGCAACTGGTGGCCGTCCAGCAGGCCCTGGCCTCCATGCCCACCCAGGACCAGATGGACGCCGTGGTGGACACGCTGGAAACCATCCAGGCGAGCCTGTAGTGGCGACACTCGTGCAGGCCGGGCTGCCGCCGGGGGCGGCCGTCCTGGTGCAGGACAACCTGCGCCAGCGGGCCGGGGGCGGCGCGCAGCGCCCCTTCGTGTCCCGCGCGGCCTCTGTGCCGGCTTCGGGCGTCCTAGTTGTGACGGACCTGCCGGACTCCAACTACAGCCTGTTTTTCACGCGCCCGGCCCTGCTGGGGCATTCCATCCCATCCATCGACGTGGGTGACCGGGCGGCGTACATCGCCGCGGGCCGCCGGCGCGTGCCGCCGCCCGTGGTGCTGGTCTCGGCGGGCGTGTACGGGCACTTGGTGTTCTTGGCTTGGCGTATCCGCGCCGGCGGCTGGAACGCTGCCCGCTATCTGGTGGAGGGGTCGACCAACGGGGGCTCCAGTTGGTTCGCCGTGGCGGATGTGGCCAACCCTGAGGCCCGGGACTTGACCCTGGACACCCTGACGAACAGCACCACGTACCTGCTGCGCGTGAAGGCCCTCAATGCCGACGGCCGCTGCATGGGGCCCTCCAACAGCCGGTCGGTGACCGTGGGCAAGGACCCAGCCATCCCGGCCACCCTGGACGCCATGGCGGACGGCACGACCTACGGTCGCGTGCGGAAGGCCGCGCTGGACGCCGCGGGGCTGATTGACCTGGCCGCTGCGGGCATCGTGAATCGAGGGGCCCTGGCCCTCCTGAACACGGTGAAGTCCTCGGACATCGCCAAGGACGCGGTGACATCGACGGCCATCCTGGACGGCGCCGTCGTCCAGGCGAAGATTGCCGCCCTGGCCGTGGGAACGTCGCAGCTGGCCAACACGTGCGTCACGGCGACCAAGATCGGCGCCAGCGCCGTCGGATCGGGTCAGCTGGCCAGCACGGCGGCCAGCCTGACCAAGGTTTCGGGCGGCATCCTGACGGGGTCCGGGTCCACGGCCACGCTGCCCAGCGGCAAGATCCTCGATGCCACCGCGGGCACGGCCAAGCTGAAGACCTTCACGGCCATGCCGACGGTGGGCGAAGTGGCCGACGGGGAGTGGTTTGCCGTGTCCGCCGGGGCCTCGAAGGGCATCTACGTGCGCTCTGGCACGGTGGCGTTCAACGGCGCCGGCATCGAGAGCAGCTTTAGTTCCTAAACCTGGAGGGCGCCGCACATGACGGTGGACTGGTTGGCCACATGGGGAGGCTGGCTGTTCGCGGGCGGGACGTTTCTGATGACCGTCCTCTTGGCCTACATCATCAAGCCCATCGGGGAACGTGGCCTGCGCAACGAGAGCCAGATCATGGCCCTGAAGGAGGACCATGTCAACCGGCTGGCCGAGCTCAGGCGCGAGCAGGAGGGGCGCATGGAAGTGCTGCGCGACGACCAGCAACAGCGCCTGGACGACCTGCGCATGAAGCAGGTGCAGACCGAGACGACGCTGCGCATTTACGTCGAGACCCAAACCAAGATCCAGCAGAGCCTGGGACGCATCGACGGCAACCTGTCCCAGGTCATCGGTGGGCAAAGCGCCCAGGCTGCTTCCCTGGCTCGACTGGAGAGTGAGGTGGGGGAGATCCGGCGCATCCACATGAAGACCAATCCCTAGGAGCGAGACAATGGCCATCATCACCATTGGAACGGGCGGGGACTTCCCCACCCTGACGGACGCCTGGAGTGCCGGCGCCAACAACCTGACCGATGACACCCTGCTTCTCCTGGAAGACATCGTGGATCCGGCCACGGCCGTCATGAACAACTACAGCTGGACGCGCCTCACCATCGACTTGGGCGGGCACACCCTGAGCTTCCCCAGCCTGCCGGCCAACGTCTACATCTTCAAGTTCAACACCGAGGCCACGTGGACGGTCAAGAACGGCCGCATCGTGTCCTCGGGCGCGGGCTTCACGGCCCCCGGAGCCTTTGCCCTGGTGCTGGAGAACCTCACCATCCGGCTCACGACGGCCACGGGCGGACTATGGGCCGTCATCCTCTCCCACAACGGGGCGTCCCTGACGGCAACGAACTGCCACTTCGAGTACGCGTCCGAGGCGATCGTGGGGATCAACCACGGGCTGATCAGCCGCTCCACGGGAACCGCGGCCGTCAGCCTGACTCGCTGTCGGCTGGCCACCTGTTACAACGGCCTCTACGGGGATGGCCTGGCCGACAACGTGCAGGTCCTCGACACGAGCTTCATCAACTGCGCGGGGAATGGAATCCAGCTGAAGGGCGGGGGCGAGCCGACCATCCAGGGCGGGGTCATCCGCTGCCGCAAGGGCTTCGCGGGCCAGCCCGACTCCAGCCGCATCGGCATCAGCTTCTCCACTCCGTTCGGCGTGTCCGCGGACGCCCTGATCGAGGGAGTGGGGTTTGCCACCAACGGCGGCTCCCAGATCTACTTCGGGCGCTCGGGCGACTTCGACCAGGGCACGGGCGGGACCATCCGGGGCTGTTCGTTCGGTTCGGACGAATGCACCTACGGCGTGGTGATCCAGGCCAATGGCGTGGTCGTGGAGGACAACGTCTGGCACGGGTCCTTGAGCCTGATCCACCACGCGCTGATGCTGGGAAACGACAGCGGCACGGACTTGGGCGAGGCCAACCGGGCCCGCGGCATCGTCGTGCGCCGGAACCTCTTCCGCAACGACGACCTGCCGGAGGTGGACGGGACCTACAACCACCACGACATCGTCGTGAAGGCCGACGCGGCCCTGATCCACGACAATACCTTCCAGTGGGCCAAGGCCCTGGATTTCGTCACGATCCCCAACTTCACCTTCGTCTACGTGAAGGGCGGCGCCGATTGCGCCGTCTACAACAACGACTTCCACTCCACATGGAATGGCCTGCGCCTCTTCCGCCTGGGGGCCACGAACGGCGTCAACACGACCAACCTGACCATCGCCAACAACAAGGCGACGGGCACCTACGAGCTGCACTTCTTCCTGAACGACGCCAACCAGGCGACAGGCCTGGCCGTCCACCAGAACCTGGTCGGGCTGAGCGCCTACGAGTACGGCGTCGGGAACTTCGACATCACCCAGGCGGCCTGGTTCGCGGGCAATTTCACCGACCCGAACGGCTGGCAGATGAGCTGGGGCGGCGATCCGTCCCTGGCCGGCATCGCGCTCAGCACCCAGGGCCTGGCGCCCGTGGGCCGGCACGACACGGCCCTGCCGGATCCGGTGATCGGCTCGGCCACCGCCGGCTGGGAGACGCCTGCCGCGGCCCTGGCCAACCTGACGGCCCTGAGCAGGACGGGCGTGACGCTGGTGATGGCGCGGCAGACGGCGGCGGACGAAGCCGCCCTGGACGATTGGATGCTGGCGGCCATTGCCGCTGGCCAGACCTGGGCCGCGGGCGCGGGCGCCATCCTGCAGATCGACGTGGTGGCGGCGTGACCTCGCCCCGCATCTGGGCCCTGGTGCTGGGTGTCGGCAGCCTGCTGGCCTGGCAGGAGTGGCGCGTGCGCCAGGCGGAGGCCACCGCCGGCGCTGCCCGGCGCGCAGCGGCCCAGGGGCAGCCCGTGGTCCAGGTGGACGACTCCACGACGGTCACGCGCGGCCTGGAGGGCGTGGCCCTGCCGCGCGAGGCCAGCATCCAGCGGCTGACGCGCGAGCTGCACGCGGCCACGCGCGCCCAGGTGGACCTGGCCCTGCGGCTGGACCTGGCCGGCCAAGACCTGGCGGCCGCCCGCTTGCAGCTGGATCAGGTGAAGCGCGCGCCGGCGGACTCGGGGCTGACGCGCTACGAGGTGCCCTTCGTGCTAGACCAGGGAGACAGCCTGGACGGTCTGCACGTGGCCGGCACCGTGGGCCTGGACCAGCCGGGCCCGGACTGGTTGCCCAGCCTAGCTATCCGGCTGGACGCGCTGCAGGCCCGGACGCACGTGGCCATCGACCTGGTGGAGGGCGAGGACGGATGGCGGGCCATCACCCGGACGGGCAGCCCGGCGCTGTCCGCCGGCGTGACCCTGACCGTCCAGCCGCGCCAGCCCACCTGGCGCGATCGCTTCCACCCGCTGGCCGGCCTGGGCGTGCGGGATGGCCACCCGGAGGTGCTCGCGGGCGTGCGGCTGGACCCGTGGGGCGCGGCTGTGTCCGCCGGCGCAGGGGCCGTGGGTGTTTTCGTGTTCAAGGCATTCTAAGGGGGGGCATCATGGACATCACGTTTGGAACCGGCAGCGGCCGAACCTTTGCGCAGGCAGTGGCCCTGGTCACCCAAGCGAACACGCGGCTGGTCCAGGTGGGGCCCTCAACGGACACGTTGGCAGCTTCTGCGCTGGTGAGCGCGAAGCCGGGTCTGTTCATCCAGGGGAACGGGGATCCCGTTGTCCTGCTCAATGCCAGTGCCGGCGTCACGCTCTACATCGTGGCGTGCGGTCAGGGCAATCGCATTGAAAACCTGAACCTGTTCGGTGCAATGCGCGTGAGCCAATCCTCCGTGCTGGTTCGTGGCTGCACGTTCACGCGGATCACGGGGGTGACGGAGCCGTCCGCCGGCTATCTGATCGTCCACACGGGCGCGGACACGAACGGCGAGTTCGTCGTGGAGTACCACGACACCCACATCATCGGGTCCGGCATCTACCTGAACCAGGCTGGCGTCCGTGTGGCCACGTTGCTCCGTTTCGCCAATGTCGAGGTGAAGGAAGGCAAGGTCTCCTTCAACCATGTGGATCGCCTGGACGTGGCCGGTTTGAAGATTTCCGACTGGAGCACGGTGGCGTCAACGGCCCTGTTTGGAAATCCCCGCGCCTGGATGATTCGAGACCTGGAGATTACCCATTCCGCCATCCCGGTCGGGGTGACGACCTACGGGCTTCGGCTGGAAGGCGCCACAACTCACGTGGCGGATCATGTGGCGGGGCCGGTCCTGGAGCGCATGGTCGTTCGGGACATCCAGGGCGGCATGCTCACGATTGCGGTTCAGATTCAGGCTGTCTGGGATAGTGGGCTGATCAAGGATTGCGAGATCCGGACGGGGTCGATCAAGTTCCGGGCGGTGTCGACAACGGAAAATGCGGCCAGCGGCTGGGAAGTTGTCGGAAACCGGATCCTCCACAACCCGGCGGCCAAGGAGCTTCACGGACTCCATGTTGCCCTTCGCCAAAGCCGGATCCACCACAACGAGATCCGGACCATGGGTCCGCACCTGCTCTTCGTGGGGGACGACAACTACACCACCTACTACCCGGCGGACGAAGAGTTCTTCGGGTTCGCCAATGAGTTCGACCACAACGTGTTGGAGAGCTATCGCAACACCAACACGGTGGCGGATCGCGAGGCATACGCCTTCCCTGACAAGGGGCGCGCGACCCACTTCCATGACAACCTGGTCATCCAGCACGGATCGGAGACCAGCGCCAGCCGCTGCTACAGCGCCACGGGCAAGAACGCCCTGGTCCACAACAACACGTTCATCAGTGAGCGGCCGACCTACGGCAGTCCGGGCCTGCATGCCTGGATCAACGACCTGGCCTGGGCCGGCGTGCAGGCCGCTGGGAACCGGTACTACAACAACTGCTTTCTGGGCATGGTCGACCACTTCGCCACCAGCTCGTCCGGGAATGGCACCGGCTGGAGCGAGGACCATAACCACATCGAGGTCGAGAACATCCTGGTGTCCTTCGACCAGGACAATCGGCTGGCCCTGCATGCCACTTCCTTTGGAATTGCCGCTGCCGCGGCCGAGCCCTGGCGCCTGGATTGGGGCGGGGATCCCGCGGGCACGGGCGTCACGCCGATCAGCGGATATGCCAACATCGGCCCGTTTGACCCCGAGCTCGCGGGAGCCTGCTGCGGCAGCGCGTGCCGGATTCTGACTCCGACCGCGCTCCTGGCGGCCGTGGACGCCGGCAAGTTGCCTGAGGGCGGGACGGCGGCCATCAACATCTCCAGCGAGGACGACCGGGCCCTGTTCGACACGTGGAACCTGGACGCCATTGAGACGCCAGCCAACCTGACCAAAGTCAACCTCATCGCCATCAGCTAGAAGGAGAGGACCATGCTGCAGCAACTCCTGCGCGCGGCCGCGGTGAACCTGGGCTACACGACCTTGACAATCTTACTGGCCGTGGGGCTGTGGAAGGCCGCCGACCGGTGGCTTTTCCCGGGCATCGACTTCATCCCGGAGGTGAAGAGGGGCAACGTGGCGGCGGCCATCCTGGCGGGCGTGCTGCTGCTCTTCTGCGCCCACCTGGTATCAGCGGGCCTGAACTGATGAGAGCGTCATTCGTGGCACATTGGACAAGGACGGCACTGCTTAGTGCCGCCCTTTGCACTACTCTGGCGGCAGCCAGCTGGACCACCCGATTTGACCCCCACTTCCAAAAGTACTCCAAGCGCTACTTCGGGGCAGACTTCGACTGGCGCTGGTGGAAGGCCCAGGCCATTGCCGAGAGCGCGCTGGACTCCACGGCGCGCAGCTGGTGCGGCGCCCAGGGCGTTATGCAGGTCATGCCCGGGACGTGGAGCGACCTGGCGCCCAAGCTCGGCCTAACCAATCCCTGGGAAGTGCGGCAGTCCATCCAGGCGGGCATCTACTACGACGCCCGGATGTGGGCAATCTGGAAGGCGCCCCGGCCGCTGGAGGAGAGGATCGCCTTCACGCTGGCCAGCTACAACGCCGGCGCCGGGCACATACTGAAAGCCCAGCGGCTGGTGCCGGCCGGCGGGAGCAACAACGAATGGACCCCGGTGGCAGCCAGGCTGCACCTTGTGACCGGCAAACACGCGGGCGAGACCCGCGGCTACGTGACGCGCATCCAGCGCCTGCACGTGCGGCTCAGCCACCCGCCGTAACGCGCCGATGTCTTTGCTTTCTCATTGAATGATGGGTCAGCGCCCTTTCCCGTTCGTTGGGGGAGGGCGCTTTTCATGTTGAAGTCGATGGGACCGGGATGGGACCGGGGGCAAAAAGAAAGGGTCCCGCGAGGCGGAACCCTTTGACTATCAGTGCACCCAAGAGGAGTCGAACCCCTAACCTTCTGATCCGTAGTCAGACGCTCTATCCAGTTGAGCTATGGGTGCAGGACCGAAACCACGGCTGAAAGGTCCACAAGGTAGGGCAGGAGCCGGGGGAAGTCAACGGTTGGCGGCGGGAATTGGCGGAATCCCCGCTGCATTGTCCTGACCAGGGGGGCTCAGGCTCGCCGGGAGACGCAACTTGGGGGATCTAAATCCTTTCTTTCACCTGACACGGCTCTAACACTTGCCCTTTAGCTTTGTTTTTGTCATTTCTCTGGCGACAGCGGTGCAAGCCGTTTCGTCAGCGGGCGGCCCTCAACCGCCTGTGCCCTTGCCTGAGCATGTGAACAACAGAGTTTGAATTGGACGCCGGTTGCCCTGCCGGCTCCATGGGGATGTTGCAACCAAAAGGAAGGATCACAGCATGAAGAACCGATTGATGGTATTGGCGCTGGTGGGACTGGCCGGGCAGACGATGGCCAGCGGCGTGTTCATCAGCGAGTACATCGAAGGCTCGAGCAACAACAAGGCCGTGGAAATCGCCAACGTGACCGGCGGGCCGGTCAGCTTGGCCAACTATCAGCTCTGGCGGGGCTGGAACGGTGGCGGCTGGACCAGCTTCACGACCCTGACCGGCACCCTGGCCAACAACGACGTCTACGTGTTGGCGAATCCCAGCGCCAATGCGGCGATCCTGGCCGTGGCCGACATCACCAACAGCAGCATCATCAACTGGAACGGCGACGACGCCGTGGGTCTGGCCGAGTGGGATGGCGCCGCCTTCGTCCTGGTGGACGTGATCGGCACGCCCAGCGTGGATCCCGGCACGGGCTGGATGGTCAACGGCACGACCACGGGCACCCTGGACCACACCATCATCCGCAACGCCAGCGTGTGTGACGGCGAGACGGATTGGGCCGTGGCCAACCTCGAGTACACGGTGCTGGCCAACGACACCTTCACTAATCTGGGCAGCCACGTGTCCGCCTGCGGCGCCGGCAATGTTCCCCCCGCGGTCAGCGGCATCAGTTATCTGCCGCAGCCGGTCCAGGCCGGCGACGGACTGGTGTTCACCGCCAACGCCAACGACAGCGACGGCACCGTCTCCATGGTCGTCCTCAATTACGGCCCCAGCGCGGGCAACCTGAGTTCCTCCATCTCCATGGATCCCTTGGGCGGCGGCGTGTACTCCAACAGCGCGCCCATCACGGCGCCCAATGCCTGCGAGCAGCTGTTCTACCAGGTGGTGGCCACGGATGACGATGGCGACACGGGCAGCTCGGCCGTCCTGTCGCTGACGGTCTTCTGCGAGCTGACCATTCCCCAGATCCAGGGCGGCGTCGCGGCCTCCCCGTACGTGGGCCAGGTCGTGACCACTGAGGGTCAGGTCTCCGTCGTGCAGTCCGCCACTTCCATGTTCATCCAGGACGACAACGGCCCCTGGCACGGGATCCAGGTCTTCGGCGCCCATCCGGGCGTGCTGGAAGGCGACCTCATCCGCGTGACGGGCACCATCCTCGAGTACAACGGCTTCACCGAGATCGCCGGCAGCCTGACCATCCAGGTGCTGGCCACGCCCGGCCCGCTGACCCTGGTGCCCCAGCTGCTCACGGTGGGCCAGGTTCTGGCCGAGGACTATGAAGGCGTGCTGGTGCGCGTGGAGAACACCACGTGCGTCGGCAGCGTCGACCCCAACACCTATTTGTATGACGGCATCGACCAGATCCTGGTCTACGCCCCGGGCTTCACGGGCGTCGAGGACGCGTGTTACAACGTGACGGGCGTGCGCTACGCCTATCAGGGCACCCCGGAGATCGCCATCCGCACCCTGGCCGACATCACCGAGTGCGGCGTGGTGGAAGGTCGTGACGAGCTGAAGACCTTCGCCCTGGGTCAGGCCTACCCGAACCCCTTCAATCCCAGCGCGCAGATCACCTTCAGCCTGGATGTGACGGCGGAAGCCCGCCTGAGCGTCTACAACGTGATCGGCCAGGAAGTGGCCGTGCTGGTGGACGGCCTGCTGGAGTCCGGCGCCCACGTGGTGACCTTCGACGCCGCCAACCTGCCCAGCGGCCTCTACTTCTACAACCTGCAGAGCGCGGGTCGCCAGCTGACCGGCAAGATGACCCTGGTCCGCTAAGCCCCTCGGCTGCCTGAATCTCAAAGCCCCCCGTGCCGCGTGCACGGGGGGCTTTCTCATGGAGTCTGTGTCGGTCAGGTTTCGGGAGCTATCTTGACCCCGCTTGTTCCCGTGACCAGTCCAGGTCATGACTGGTCGCTCCACCCAGATATCAGCAGCTGAGGCCCCGTGGAGACCCTGAACTCGCATCAGGTATTGGTCATGCTGCTCTCGTTCGGAGTGCTGCTGGGGTTGGCACGGGTGCTGGGCGAATTGGCACTCAAGCTGCACCAACCCGCCGTCTTGGGGGAACTGCTGGCTGGCGTGCTGCTGGGGCCCACGCTGCTGGGGGCGTTGGATCCGGGACTACAGACCTGGCTGTTTCCCGCCAGCGGACCCAACGCCTTGGCTCTGAGTGCAGTATCCACGTTGGCTATCGTCCTGTTTCTGTTGGTCGCGGGACTCGAAGTGGACCTGTCCATCCTGGCGCGCCAGGGACGTGTGGCCCCGCTGGTCGGACTGACCGGCATCGTGATTCCGTTCGGTTTGGGGCTGGGGTTGGCCGGTCTTTGGCCATCCTTGTTGACGTCGCCGATGGATCAGCCGCTCCTCACCGCCATGTTTTTTGCCACGGCCTTGTCCATTTCCGCGCTGCCGGTTATCGCCAAAACCCTGCTGGATCTTGGTTTGTATCGCAGCGATTTGGGCATGCTCTCCATCAGCGCCGCCATTCTCAACGACCTGGTGGGGTGGCTGCTCTTCGCTTTCATCCTGGGTTTGCTTCCTGGCGCGCATGCGCAGCAAGGCAGCATCTGGTCGACGGCCCTGTTGACGGTCTTGACCGTGGCCTTCATGCTCACCGCCGGTCGGTGGATGGTTCACCGCAGCCTGCCCTGGGTGCAGGCCTACAGTCGTTGGCCCGCGGGCGAGTTGAGTTTCGCGTTGATTCTGGCGTTGTTCGCCGGGGCCTTGACCGAATGGATCGGCGTCCACGCCATCTTCGGATCCTTCTTGGCCGGCGTGGCCATTGGGGACAGTTCCCATCTTCGCGAGCGCACCCGGGTCATCATCGACCAGTTCGTCAGTGTCATCTTCGCGCCCCTGTTCTTCGCCGGCATCGGGCTGATGGTGGACTTTGGAACTCAGTTCGATTTCAAGCTAACCGGAATCGTGCTGCTGGTGGCCTGCGTGGGCAAGTTGGCAGGAGGCTACCTGGGTTCGCGTTGGGGTGGCCTCCCCAGTCGGGATGCCTGGGCCGTTGGCTTCGCCCTCAATGCCCGCGGCGGGATGGTGATCATCCTGGGAGTCCCTGCCTTGCAGGCGGGGCTGATTGACGCCACGCTGTTCGTGGCGCTGGTGGTGACGGCATTGGTCACGTCGGCAATGAGCGGTCCTTTCATGCGTCTGCTCATCCGTCAGAGTCATGCGCCACGCTTGGCCGATCTGCTGGGCGCCCGCCACTTTCTGCCGAACATGGCTGCCACGACTCGTCAGGAAGGGATCGCGGAACTCTGCTCGGTCGCGGCCCGGGCGGCAGGCCTTGTTCAGGGCCAGTTGTGCGAAGTGGTTTGGTCCCGGGAGCAGTCCATGCCAACCGGATTGGGCAACCGAATTGCAGTACCCCATGCCCGCATGGAAGGGTTGTCTCGCCCGTTGGTGGTGCTGGGAAGGGCGCATCAAGGATTGGATTTCGATGCCCCGGACGGCAAACCGGCCCAGATCTTGATTCTCCTGCTGACCCCAAAAAATGATGCGGGAGTGCAGTTGTCCATCTTGTCGGAATTGGCGCATCTCTTTCACGGCGAGGAGCAGGTGGATCGGATGCTGAAGGCTCAGACCTACACGGAGGTCATCGCCTTGCTGAGGTCTCGCCCCCAACAAGCGGGATGGGTGTAACACGGCCACCCCGCAATTCTTGCTCTGACTTGGTCTGCGCCTCCGGCAAGAAAAAGGGCCCCCCGAATTGCGGGAGGCCCTGTCGTGGACGGATTCGGTCGGGCGTCAGCGCAGCAGCTGCATGGTGCGGGCCTGCTGGAAGCCCGGCGTGCTCAGGCGGTAGATGTAGACGCCCGAGGCCACCTGCTTGCCCTGGTTGTTGGTGCCGTCCCAGAGCAGCTGGTGCGGGCCCCAGGGCAGGGTCTGGCCGGAGAGCAGGGTGCGGACCAGCTGGCCGTTGATGTTGTAGACCTCCAGCGAGACCGGCAGCACTTCCGGCAGCACGAAGCGCAGGGTGGTGACCGGGTTGAAGGGGTTGGGCGTGTTGGTGCCCAGCGTGAAGCCGGTGGGCTTGCTCAGGCTGCTGACGTAGATGGACTCCGGATGGAACTCGCTGCTGCCGTCCAGATCCACCGCCTCCAGCCGGTAGCAGTAGACCACGCCCGGCTCGATGTTCGTGTCTTGCCAGCGGTAGTCCTTGCCCGCCGAGCTGTTCTCCTGGCCCAGCAGACCCTCGTCCTGATTCCAGTCCGCCAGGGGCGTGAAGGCCGTCAGGGCCGGGTGGATCCCCGCCTCGGGGGTCTCGGCGCGCCAGACCCGGAAGCCCAGGCTGTTCACTTCGGATTCCGTCCGCCAGACGAGTCCGTTCTGGCCGTAGCCGGCCGTGCCGGAGAAGACGCTGAACTCCACGGGCAGGGTCCAGTCGGCCGCGTTGCCCGGCTGGGGCCACGTGCCGCCGTGGCCCACCACGTCGTCCACGCCGTTCTGCAGGGTCACGGAGGACTCGCTGACCATCTCCATGCCCAGGTTCTGGGCCGTGGTGGCGCTGGCGCTGACGTCCACCGTCAGCAGCACGCGCACGGGGCTGCCGGCGGGCACCATCAGGCTCAGCCCGGTGAAGTTCGGGTTCACCGTGCCGGTCAGCGTGCTGCCCAACTGCGTGTCGGTGCCGGCGTCGTACTGGTCGTTGCCGTTGACGTCCAGCCACAGCTTGAAGGCCGAGATGTGCGTGGTGGTGGCGTTGGAGGAGGAGGTCTTGGTGAAGGCCAGGCGCGTCACCGTGATGGCGGCGCCGGCCATTTCAGCCGTCAGCTCCAGACTGGTCATCGTGTTGTTGGTGGTGTTGGGATGCAGGCCGCCGGCCCCCAGGTCGAAACCGCGCACGGTCAGCGTGGGGTTGACCACGTAGACCAGGCGGTTGCTGGAAATGGGCTTGCCGTCCGGCGTGTTGCCCTGGGAGTCCGTGCCGCCCACCCACCAGAACATGTAGTCATAGCCCGCGCCCTGGGCGTTGATGGTGGCGCCGTCGAGGTACTTCTGCAGGAGGCCGCCGCCCGTGGTCACGCTGGCGCTGTTCTGCACCGTGTAGCCCGAGTACTTGGTGGAGTCGTTGTCGAAGGCCCAGTAGACGGTCAGGGTCTCGCCGTTCTCGTCCACGGCCGCCTGCAGCATGTAGCCCGGGCTGTCCGCCTCGGCGTTGATGTGCGTGCGCCAAGCCGGCGTGGCGCTGCTCAGCGTGGGGGCGTTCACGATGATGTTCTTGACGCGCGTGCCCTGATTGGCGCCCAGGTCGCCGCCGATGTCGTAGGCGTCGGGCGTGGCCGTCAGCGTGATGCCCAGGGCCGTGAGGTTGCAGACGCCGCCCACGAAGTCCGTGGCCTCGTCCAGCACGGCGTCGCCGCGGGCGGTGATCAGGAAGCTGGTGACCACGCCGGCGCCCTGGGGGGTCACATCCAGGGTCAGGGGCTGGTCCGCCGCGTTGAACCAGGTGATCAGGTTCTGGTAGACGTCCTTGACGGAGACCGTGTTGGTGCCCGTCCAGGCCACGCCACTCTCTTGGCTGGCCGCCGCCAGACTGAAGTTCATCTGGTCCGGATCCAGCGCGTTGATCGTGATGTCGCTGGAGTTGGGATGATTGGCCACGCCCGTGGCCGTTGCGCTGATGGCGCCCGTGGTGCTGGCGTTGTAGAACTTGACCAGCAGGGCCGTGGTGTTCACGCCGTTCTCGAAGCTGACCGCCTTGGACGTGGTCCAGTTGGTCGTGTAGGCCGCGCCGCCCACCTTGATCTGCGGATTGTTGCCCGAAGGGCTGGCCACGGCGGTCTTGCCGAAGACCGTGCCCACGTTGTCCGTGTCGAAGTCGCAGAGGTAGTTGCTGGCGTCCACCACGTAGAGGTTGATGCCGAAGGCCGTGCCCGCATCGGTGGCCGTGGGCGTGCCCGTGATGCCCGTGCCGTCCACGAAACTCTGGCCCGGCATGGCCACCAGCACCTTGTTGGGGGCCCCGGTGACGATGGTCACGGCCAGGGTGTCGGCCAGCAGGCCGGCGGTGGCGGCCCGGACCTGATAAGCGCCCGGGGCCGAACCCGCGAGCCAGAAGGCGCCGCTGCTGGCGCTCTCGATGTCCAGGGTGGTGATGACGGGCGTGCCGTCGGCCTCGGAGGAGAAGGTGAGGGTGCCCGCGCCCGAAACCTTGCTCAGGCTGAGGGTGTGCGTGCCGCTCTCCGCGTTTCCGTAGGCGTCCGTGATGGTGGCCGTGGCCTGATCCTCGAAGGTGTTGACGGCTTCGCTGACGCTGCCGCTGAGCACCAGCCGCTGCTTGGCCTGGAAGTCCACGCTGGAGGACGAGGCGGCGGAATTGCTCAGGTCGTCGATGGCCAGCAAGCGGTAGTAATTGTACTGGGTGCCCACCGTCCAGGTGGCGCCGTAGGTTCCGTCCGTCACGTCGCTGTCCGTGGAGAGCGTGGTCCAGGAGGCGCCGTTGAGCGAGCCCTGGAGCGAGACGCCGGCCATAGAGGGATCGGTCGCGCTGGAGTTGGCCGAGCCGGTCCAGGCGATGCTGGCGCCGCTCAGGTCCGCCGTGGCCGAGGGATAGGTCATGGTCGGATTGGCCGGGGCGATCTTTTCCGTCGTGGCGGTCACATTGTGGCCGTCGGCCATCTCGTTGCCGGCCGCATCGCGCAACTCCGCGGCCGAGGCGTCGCGATCATAGGTCAGCGTGCCCTGCCAGTCGCGGTCGGGCAGCGAGGAGGCCAGGGTGAGCGTCCAGACAGTGGAGGAGGAGCTGGCCAGGCTGCTGCCGACGATGCTGCCGGCGATGCCGTCGCCCGTGACGCTGAAACTAGCGCCACAGTCGCCGCCCGACTCGCTCACGCTCTCCGCCACCTGGATGCGCAGGGTGGTCAGGCTGGTGGCGTAGCAGCCGGCCGTCACCAGAGTGGGGGGCGTGGAATCCGCCGCCATGTTGCCGAGGGTGAAGCCCGCGCCGGTCAGGGTCTCCGTGCCGGCGTGCATCACGTTGACCTCCGCCAATGAGACGTAGGTCTCGCTGACGGCGGCCTGGTGGATGCTCGTGCACTTGCCGTCCAGGTAGATGGTGAAGGTCAGGTCGCCCGCCTGCCACGTGCTGGGGGCGGCGACGTTGAAGGTCAGGCGCGACTTGCCGCTGCTGTTGACGCCGATGCTGATGACGGAGGCCTGGGAGTTGAGATAGCTGTAGTAGTTCTCCAGGTCCGCGCCCGCGGCGTCGGGGGGGTCGTTGGTGTTGGGGATGATGATGAATTCGTCGATGGGCGCCGTGGCGTTCCACGTGCCCCCGGACAGCACGGCCGTCACGGTCAGGGTTTCGTTGGGCGTGATGTCCTGATCCCCTGTGCCGCCCGAACCGTGGAAGAACAGACTGTCCAACGTGTACGTGGTCCGGAGAGGTTCGACTCCCCCCCCATCCTGGTCGCGGTCCGTCCCGATGCGCGCCCACGCGGCGGATGAAAGCAGGGACGTGCCGAACAGGATCAGGGCAAAGGCCAGTCGCTTCATGCTTCCCCCTTGGCCGTATCGAAAGTGTGTGATGCTCGAGTTCGTTTCGGAAAGCGCAGCTGTGGCGCTGACTTGGCTGGCAAAAATGTAGGACTCGGCGTCTCGGGGATCAAGGTTTGTGAAAACATCTGTGCCTGCTCCGGTGGGCGCCGAGTCGGGGGCCTTCGGCCCCACTCCGAAGAGCCCCCCTCGTCAGGGACTTATCGGCAGGCGCGGGCCGAACTTGATTCCCGCGCGCGCGGTCCGGGCGGGCGGAGGTCCAACGCGACCCGCGGGAAGGGAATCGCGTCCAGCATTGCGGTTGGCTCCTTCAGGGACTATATTTTGCGGCTCATGCGAATCGCGCTGATGGAACTGCGTCGCGGACTGGACGAGCTTGCGCTGGTCGGAACGCCTGACGAACTGAAGCTTCCCGGAGAGTGGTTCCGCCACCCCGTGGAAGCGCTTGTGCGTGCCCAGCCCCTGCTGGGCGGGTGGCGACTCAATCTGTCGCTGCAGACGCGCGTCCACCGGGTGTGCGACCGCTGCCTGGTGGAAGTGGAACAGTCCGTGAGCGAAGAGGACTCCTGTTTGATCCTGCCGGAATCCGAGCGGCCCAGCGAGGACGAGGAGGATCGGGTGCTGCTCTATGTGCCCGACCAGGAGTGGGTGGAAGTGGACCAGGTGGTGCGGGACGCCCTGCGGTTGTCCCAGCCTGAGTATTTCGTGTGCAGGCCGGAGTGCCGGGGCTTGTGCCCCGCGTGCGGCCAGGACTGGAACGAGGGGGAGTGCGGGTGCAGGCCCGCGGCTCCGGATTCCCCGTTCACCACCCTGGCCAACCTGCGCAAGCCGGTGTAACCAACCAGTCGGGAGTCGATCATGCCGTTGCCCAAGAAAAAGACCTCCAAGGCCCGTCGCGACCAGCGTCGTTCGCACCACGCCCTGACGCCGGTGGGGGTTTCCACCTGCCCGCAGTGCGGCCAGCCCAAGCTCTCCCACCGGGTCTGCCCCAATTGCGGCAGCTACAAGGGCCGGACCATCCTGGCCCGCGGCTAGCGACTTCGGGCCTTCAGGCCCCGACCGGATTGCCCGCAACCCGTCGTCGCTGGGCCTCCACTCAAGCAACGGAGGGCGCATGGCCCTGCGCGCCAAACTCTTGGGCACAGGTCGGGCCGTCGGTCCCACCTGTCTGACCAACGAAGACCTGTGCCGGATCGTGGACACCACCGACGAGTGGATCGTCTCGCGCACCGGGATCCGGGAACGGCACATCGTGGGTCCGGAGGACGGTCTCTGCACTTCCGACCTGTGCGCGGAGGCCGGCCGAAAGGCGCTGGCCGCCGCCGGCCTCGAACCCGGCGACGTGGATTTGATCCTGGTGGGCACGGTGACCGGGGACTGCAAGTTTCCGGCCACGGCCGTGTTCACCCAGGCCAAGCTGGGCGCGCGCAACGCCTCGGCCATGGACATCGCCGCCGCCTGCAGCGGGTTCGTCTACGGCCTGGAGCTGGCGGACGCCCTGATCCGCACGGGTCAGAAGAAGCACGTGCTGCTGATCGGCGCCGAGGTTCTGACCAGCATGGTGGATTGGACCGATCGCGGCACCTGTGTGCTCTTCGGGGACGCGGCGGGCGCCGCGGTCCTGGGACCCTCCGACGACGAGACGGGCGTGCTCTCCACCTACACCAAGAGCAACGGCGAACTGGCCGAGCTGCTCTGGGCGCCGGGTTGCGGCACGCTGCGCCGGCTCAGCCCCGAATCGCTGGAGAACAAGGATCACCTGATCCACATGCAGGGCCGCCACGTCTACGTGAACGCCGTCAAGTGCATGGCCGACGCCACCCAGCAGGCGATGGACCGCGCGGGCCTGACCCCCGCGGACGTGGATCTGCTGATTCCGCACCAGGCGAACATCCGGATCATCGAGGCCACCTGCGAGCGCTTCGGCTTCCCGCTGGAGAAGACCATGATCAACGTGGACCGCTACGGCAACACCTCGGCGGCCTCCATTCCCATCGCCCTGGACGAGGCCCTGGAGATGGGCCGCATCCACAAGGGCCAGGTGGCGCTGTTGACGGTCTTCGGCGGCGGCTTCACCTGGGCCGCCTCGGCCCTGAGGATCTGACATGCAGGCCGCCTGGATCTTTCCCGGCCAGGGAGCCCAGTACGTGGGCATGGCCGCCTCGCTGCTGGAATCTCACGCCGCCGCGCGCCGCCTCTACGACGCGGCCCGGGAGCGCACGGGCGTGGACTTCGCCACGCTCTCCACGCAGGGTCCCAAGGCAGAGCTGGTCAAGACCTCCAACACCCAGCCGGCCATCTACCTGCACAGCGTGGCCCTGGCCCTGCTGCTGCGCGAGCGCGGGCTGCGGCCCGCCGCCGTGGCCGGCCACTCCCTGGGTGAATACAGCGCCCTGGCCGCCGCGGGCTGGCTGGATCCGCTGGACGGACTGGCCCTGGTGCGACGGCGCGGCGAGCTGATGTATCAGGCCGGTCTCGATTGGGCGGGCACCATGGCCGCCGTCATCGGGGCCGAGCCCGAGCTGGTGAACCGGCTCTGTGACCAGGTGGTGGCCGAGGGCGAGGTGGTGCAGGCCGCCAATTTCAACTGTCCGGGACAGATCGCCATCTCCGGCTCGCTGGCCGGTGTGGAACGGGCGAGCGCCCTGTTGAAGGAAAACGGCGTGCGGCTGGTGAAGCGCCTGGAGGTCTCCGGCGCCTTCCACTCGCCCCTGATGGAAGCGGCCCGTGAGGGACTGCTGCAGGAGCTGGACCGGGTGGCCCTCCGGCCCGGCGACGCGCCGCTCTACTGCAACGTCAGCGGCGCGCGGGTGGAGGATCCCGAGGAGATCCGCCGCCTGCTGGGTCGCCAGCTGACCGAGACCGTTCGCTGGCAGTCGGCGATGGAGAACCTCCTGGCCGACGGGGTGGACGAGGTGTGGGAACTGGGTCCGGGGCGCGTGCTCTCGGGCTTGCTGCAGCGCATCGCGCCCACGGCGCGCAGTCGCGCCGCGGACAAGGCCGCCGAGTTGGACGCCCTGCTGGAAGGGGAAACGACATGAGTCGCAGGATTGTCTGGGTGACGGGCGGGTCCCGGGGCATCGGGCTGGAGATCGTGCGGGCCTTCGCCCAGCTGGGCGACAAGGTCTGGTTCAACGACCTGCGCGAAGACCAGGTCCGGGAGACCGAGGCTGCGCTGACGGCCGAGGGCTACGACGTGGCGGGCCGCGCCTGCAGCGTGACGGACTTCGCCGGCCTGGAGCGGCTGGTGGAGGAGATCGTCGCGCGGGACGGCCGGCTGGACGTGCTGGTCAACAACGCGGGCATCACGCGGGACGGCCTGATGATGCGCATGACCGAGGAGCAGTGGAGCCTGGTGATCCACACCAATCTCACCGGCTGCTTCAACACCATCCGGCACGCCATCAAGCCCATGATGAAGCAGCGCGGCGGGCGGATCGTCAACATCGCCAGCGTGGTGGGCGTGATGGGCAACGCGGGCCAGGCCAACTACTCCGCGGCCAAGGCCGGCGTGATCGGGCTGACCAAGACCATGGCCCGCGAGCTGGCCTCGCGCGGCGTGCTGGTCAACGCCGTGGCGCCGGGCTACATCGAGACCGAGATGACCGCCCAGCTCACGGAGGCGGCGCGCGGCGAGCTCACGCGCCAGATCCCGCTGGGCCGCACGGGCCAGGCCGCCGACGTGGCCGAGGTGGTGAAGTTCCTGGCCGGGCCGGCCGCGGGCTACATCACGGGCCAGGTTCTCCAGGTGGACGGCGGCATGCACATGTGATCCGCGCCGCGTGCGCCGGCGGACCCATGACGGGTCACAGATTGCGCGGAGCGGGTGCGGGGAGTTGGCGCCGGGTGATTGACCCCCAGCGCCCGGCGAACTAAGTTGAACGCAATTCCAGAGTGAAACCAGTCTAACAGGAGACATCATGTCCCAGCATTTCGACAAGGTCAAGACCATCATCCTCGAGGTCCTGGATCTGGATGACGCCTCCAAGGTCACCATGGACGCCTCCTTCGACAACGATCTGGGCGCCGACAGCATCGCCAAGTTCGAACTCATCGACATGCTGGAAAAAGAGTTCGACCTGGAGATCACCGACGAGTCGGCCCAGAGCCTGACCACGGTGGGCGCGGTCTGCAAGTTCCTGGACGAGCAGGTCGGCTGACCAGCGGGGCTGGAGATTCGCAGAATCATGGGGCGCTGACCACCGCGGCAGTGCCCCATTCCATTTCGCCCCGCGCCGCGCGGAGGCTGGAAGGAGGACAGGATGGGCAAGGCGGATCGTCGCCGGGCGGTCATCACCGGCGTGGGCGTGCTCAGCCCCCTGGGGCTGGACGTCGAGAGCTTCTGGCAGGCCCTGGTGGCCGGCGTGTCGGGCGCGGGGCCCATCACGCGCTTCGACGCCAGCGCGTTTTCCACGCGCTTCGCCTGCGAGCTGAAGGGCTTCGACGCGAGTCAGTGGCTGCGCAAGCCCGAGCTGCGCCGGATGGATCCTTTCTGCCAGTACGGCATCATCGCCGCGCAACTGGCGCTGGAGGACTCGGGCATCAACCTGGAGCAGGTGGACCTGGAGCGCTTCGGCGTGATCACGGCCTCGGGGATCGGCGGGCTGGTTTCCATCGAGGACGCCCACACCCAGCTGATGGAGAAGGGGCCGGGACGGATTCCGCCCATGTTCATCCCCATGATGATCTCGGACATCCTGCCCGGCCAGATCGCCATGAAGTGGGGCCTCAAGGGACCCAACTTCGGCACGGTGAGCGCCTGCGCCTCCTCGTCCCACGCCATCGGCTGCGCCCTGCAGGCCATCCGCACCGGCCAGGCCGACCGCGTGCTGACGGGCGGCGCCGAGGCTTGTATCACGGCGCTGGGGATCGGGGGCTTCAATGCCCTGCAGGCCATGTCCACGCGCAACGACGACCCCACCCGGGCCAGCCGACCCTTCGACCGGGACCGCGACGGCTTCGTGATGGGCGAGGGCTCGGTGATCCTGCTGCTGGAGGAGCTCGACGCGGCGCGCGAGCGCGGCGCCACCATCCTGGCCGAGGTCTGCGGGCTGGGCTTCACGGCCGATGCCCACCACCTGACGGCCCCCGCCCCCGAGGGCGAGGGCGCCCAGCGCGCCATGAAGTTGGCCATCCGCGACGCCGGGCTGACCCCGGAGGACGTGGACCACATCAACACCCACGGCACCTCCACGCCCGCCGGCGACATCGCCGAGATCCAGGGCATCGCGCGGGTTTTCGGCGAGCACGCCACCCGCCTGGCGATCAACAGCACCAAGTCCATGACCGGGCACCTGCTGGGCGCGGCGGGGGCCATCGAGTGCCTGGCCACGGCCCTGGCGCTCAAGCACGGCGTGGTGCCGCCCACCATCAACCTGGACAACCCCGATCCGGAGCTGACGCTGCCCGTGGTGGCCAACCAGGCGCTCACGCGCCCCCTGCGCCACGCCATCTCCAACACTTTCGGCTTCGGCGGCCACAACGCCAGCCTGCTGCTGGCCCGCTGGGACGAATGAGCCTCTTCGACTGGTTCTCCCGCCCCCGGCCCGCCCCGGCACCTCCGGCGCCCCCGGCGGATGGCCTGGAGGCCGGGATCGGCTATGTCTTCCAGCGTCCCGAGCTGCTGCGCCAGGCTCTGACCCACCGCAGCCACACGGGGCAGTACGAAGGCTCGCGCTCGGCCTCCAACGAACGGTTGGAGTTCCTGGGCGACGCCGTGCTGGACCTCTGCATCAGCCACCACCTCTTCCTGCGCTTTCCGGAGAAGAAGGAAGGGGAGCTGACCAAGCTCAAGTCGATCATCGTGTCCGGGCCCTTCCTGGTGCAGGTGGCGGGCGAGATCGGGTTGGGCCGCCACTTGCGGCTTTCCGAGTCCGAGGACCGCACGGGTGGCCGGCAGCGGGCCAGCATCCTCGAGGACGCTTTCGAGGCGCTGCTGGGCGCCCTCTACCTGGACGGCGGCATGTCGGCGGCCGAGGCCTTCGTGCGCCGGCACATCCTGGACGACCTGGATCTGACCCAGGCCAGCCGGGACAACCGCAACTACAAAAGCCTGCTGCTGGAGCTGAGTCAGGGCCGCGGTCTGGGCAATCCCACCTACCACGTGGTGGAAGAGATCGGCCCGGACCACAGCAAGTACTTCGTGGTGGACGTGCTGGTGGGCGAGCAGGTGCTGGGCCGCGGATCCGGCGCCAGCAAGAAGAAGGCCGAGCAGGAGGCCGCCCGGGAGGGCCTGGCCGCCCTGGAGGGTCGGCGCAGCGATCTGGCGGGAGCTTCCCCCCATGCAGACTGACGGCTCCTCCGACGAGTACCCGGCTCCCGTGGCGCCCGCCGAGCACGAGGAGCGCATCGAACGATCGCGCTTCCTGGCCCTGCTGCGGCCGGTGACGGAACCCGCGCAGGTGGCGGAGTTCCTGGATTCCCTGCGCAAGGAGCACCACAAGGCCACGCACCACTGCAGCGCCTGGCGCTGCGGGCCGCCCGGCGCGTCGCCGCGCTGGGGGGCGGCCGACGACGGCGAACCCTCGGGCTCCGCCGGTCTTCCCATCCTCAAGGCCATCGAGGGCAGCGGACTCTCCGACGTGGCGGTGGTGGTGGTTCGCTGGTTCGGCGGAGTCAAGCTGGGGACCGGGGGCTTGGTCCGGGCCTACGGCGGCGTGGCCGCGCAGGTCTTGGCAGCCTGTCCGCGCCGGACCGTGGTCTGCCGCTTGCCGCTCTTCGCACGCTTTCCCCTGCCGTTGATGACCCAGGTGCGCCGCCTGACGGCCCTGCACGGGGCCGTGGAGACCCGCCTGCAGCGCACGCACGAACTCTGCCTGGACCTCCAGGTGCCGGCCAGCCGCCTGGCGGAGCTGGAGCAGGCCCTGGGCCGCCTCTTCCAGGGCAAGGGGGACGTGTGGAGATCCTGATCCAGCTGGGCGGACTGCTGGCCACCCTGCTGGCCTCGGCCTTTTTTTCCGCCTCGGAGATCGCCTTCACGGGTCTGAGCCAGGCCCACGTGCTGGTCTGGAAGCGCGAAAAGCGCCTGGGCGCGGAGTTGACCGCGCGCTGGTTCCAGCGGCCGGACTCCCTGCTGGTGACCCTGCTGGTGGGCAACAATCTGGTCAACAGCGCCTGCGCGGCCTTCGCCACCCTGCTGGGCCTCCAACTGGGCTGGCCGGAGTGGCTGACCGCCCTGGCGGCCACGATCCTGCTCACCGTGGGCGGCGAATCCCTGCCCAAGACGCTGGCCCACGGGGCCTCGCACCGGCTCTTCCCGCGCCTGGCGCTGCCGCTGCGCGTGGCCCATTGGCTGCTCTGGCCGCTGGGCCTGCCCTTCACCCTGCTGTTGAGGGTTCTGCCGGAGCGGCGCAGCGCCGAATTGCTGCACCTGCGCTTGCACCTGCAGCACATGAGCGACGACCTGGAACGCCAGGGGCAGCTGGGCCGCCACGAGAGTCGGATGATCCGCCGGGCCCTGGACCTGCGCGAGCGCCGGCTGGGCGAGCTGATGACCCCGCGCACGGACCTGTCGGCCCTGCCGCTGGAGGCCACCCTGCGCGAGGCGGGCGAACGGATCACCCGCCACGGCAAGTCCAGCCTGCCGCTCTACCGCGGCGACCTGGACCACATCGTGGGCTACGTCACGGCGCGCGACCTTTTCCAGCAACCCGCCTCATTGAAGGAGATCCGCCGCGACCCGCTCTTCGTGCCCGTCTCCATGAAGGCCCGCGACCTGCTGGCCGCCTTCGGCCGGGGACAATCCCGCCTGGCCGTGGTGCTGGACGAATACGGCGGCACCGCCGGTCTGCTCACCCTGGAGGACCTCCTGGAAGACGTGGTGGGAGCCATCGAGGACGAGCACGACCAGAGTCTGCGGGAATGGGTCGCGCTGGCCGACGGCCGGGCCTTCGTGCCGGGCCGCCTGCGACTGGACAGCTTCGCGGAGCGCAGCGGCATCGAGCTGGCCTCGGAGAACGCCGACACGCTGGGCGGCTGGGTGGCCGAGCAGCTGGGGCGCATTCCGGCCGAGGGCGAGTGCATCCAGCTCGATCCGCTCACCATCTGGGTGGTCTCCGCCACGCCCGCCTTTCTGCGCCAGCTCATCGTGCAGCTGCCGAGCGCTCCAACCCAGCACGACGGCGACGAGAACTGAGAGCCCCGGCCTCACGCCCGTTCCCCTTCCAGCTCCTGGTTCAACTTGGTGTAGAGGGTCTGGCGTGAGATCTGCAACCGCTCGCAGGCCCGGCTCTTCACGCCGTTGTGCAGGCCCAGCACGTCCAGGATGTAGTGGCGCTCCACCTGGCGCACGAACTCCCGCAGCGGCAGCAGGCGGGCGCCCGGCTCCCGCGCCATCAGGTGCCGGCGCACCCATTCGGTGGCCTGCGGTCCCGCTTCCAGCCGGTTGAGGAACTCCCAGCCCGGGCCGGCCTGCTGCCGGACCACACAGAGCTGCCAGCCGGCCTCGCAAGCCTGGAGCGCCCACTGCTCCCAGCGCGCATCCAGCAGCCCCTCGCTGTGGAGGATGAGCAGGCCGCCCGGGCCGGGACCGGCGGGCTGGGACTCCGGCACGCTGCCCGCGTAGTGTTCCTGAAAGGCCAGGCCCCGGCCGCCCAGCAAGAAGGCCAGCCAGGGACGCAGGTGCATCCAGAGGCCGGGCGGCAGCACCAGGTCCAGCGGCCGACCCTGCTCCAGCAGCCGCAGCAGGCGCAGCCAGCGGGCGGGTTCCAGCATCTCCACGGCCCGCCGGAGCCCAAGCCAGCGCCGCAGCGCGCCGCCGGCCAGCTGGTCCGGATGGAAGAGCACGCCGCCCGCCCGGGCCCGCCGCGCGGCCTCCAGCGGGGAAAGCAGGGCACCGGTCTGCTCGCTCTGCCCGGCCAGGTAGAGCCACTTGGCCCGGTGGAAGTGCCAGTCCTCGGGCAGTGAGCTGCGCAGCAGCAGTTCTTGTTCCAGCAGGCGCCGCTGCCGCCGTCCCTGGCCCTCCAGGCGCTGGACCAGCCGGTGGAGGTGGTCCGCCTCGTCCTGCCGCTCCAGATCCCGGCGGGAGGGCGCCGGCGCCTCGTCCTCCACCCACTCCTCCGGGGCGGCGGCGGCTTCGTCCAGGCACAGGCCCAGCCAGGCCCGCATGGCGGGCCGGTCCTCGTCCAGCGGGGGATCCGATTGGGCCAGCGCCAGCCGCGCCCAGTCCCGGCGCGAACCGGGCGGCGACAGTTTCAGGCGGACCAGGGTCTCCAGCAGGGCGAGCTCCGGGGGAAGCCGACGGTTCAGGCGGGCGGCCTGGGCGGCCGGAGGGTGGAGTCCCGGGGCCGGTTCCAGGGTGTCGGACAGACTCTGCATGGTTCTTTCTCCTGTTGGGGCAACAGGAGGCACACGACGCGGGGGACAGTGTACTGCCTGAGGGAACCTGAATCAAGCTCAAGCGGACTTCGATGCGACGCTGGAGAACCCCTGTCAAGCAAGGTGGACAACTTCCCTTGCTGAATATTCCTCGGGGGGCCGGGTGGTGGGAAACCCGCACGGAATGGCGGGCGGAAGGGCCTGGGAGGGGGCGGGTTGGCGGCCGGCCGCATTGACTCTCCAGACGCTTTTTGGTTTAATAAACGGCTTCCAAGCACAGGCTGACCACATGAAAAACTGGCGGCCGGTCATCGTGCTGTTGGCGGTGGCGGCCCTTGCTCACTACAGCTTTCTTCTGGTGCGCAGCATGCGGGAGTGGAACCTGCAGCGGGAGAACCAGCTCCTTCGGCAGCAGCTGCTGACCGCCAGTTCGCTGCTGCGCGACGTGGCGGCCATGCGCGAATTGGCCAGGAAATTGAACGTCACGCTGGGTCCGCCCCCGGAAACGAGCGTGGGCGAGCTGGCCCGGGCGGATTCGACCCCGGCCCCCGCCGGCGTCAGTTGGGGCGCGCCGCTGTCCATGCCCGTCGCCGGCCGCAAGAGCCGCTCCTTCGAGCGGGCGGGCTGGCCCCGGCGGCTGGACCACGCCGGCCTGGACGTGGCCGCGCTGCCCGGTGAGCCCGTGATGGCCGCCGCGGCCGGCCGCGTGGTGTTTCGGGATTTGACGCAACGCCTGGGCTTCCTGGTGCTGGTCGACCACGGGAACGGCTTCGTGACCGGATACGGACACCTGTCCATGGCCCTGCCGGAGATCGGCGCGGCGGTCCGGCGCGGGGAAGTGATCGGTCGCGTGGCGCCCGGGGCCGTGGGCCAGGGAAGTCATTTGCATTTTTCCGCACAGCGGAACGGGATTCCGGTGGATCCAGCTCCGCTGCTCAGCGGCTGGACGGATAAGGAGAACGAGGATTCATGAACAGCGGGACTGCGCAGACCATCCTGTCCAAGGACGCCGTCTTTGAAGGCAAGATCATTTCCAAGGATTCCGTCCGCATCGACGGCCGCCTGGTGGGCGAGGTGCGCTCCGAGGCCACCATCGAGCTGGGCGAGACGGGCTCCGTCGAAGGCAACGTCACGGCGGCCCATGTGATCACGGCCGGCCACATCAAGGGCGCCATCAACGCCCGGGAGAAGGTCGAGCTCAAGGGCAAGAGCCGGCTCGAGGGCGACCTGATCACCACCCGTCTGGTGATCGAGGACGGGGCCCAATTCGAGGGCATGTGCAAGATGGGCGGCCGCCCGTCCGACGGCGCCGCGTCCGTCTCCACGCCGGCCGCCGCCGCCGAGGGTGGCGAGCCCGAGCGGCGCGGCCTGTTCGGGTCCAAGCCCGCCGGCCACTAGCCCCATGGCCGCCCCGGACTCATCCGGTCTGCGGGTTTCGGGCGAGCTGGCCGACGTCGGCCTGCGCTTCGCCCTGTTCCTGAGCCTGATGGTCTGGGGCGGGTACAAATTGGATCTGCGCTGGGGCTGCAAACCCTGGCTGACGCTGCTGGGCTCGCTGCTGGGTCTGGCCGTGGGCATGTACTGGCTGATCCTCAAACTGCGCCAGGTGGGGGAGAAGGACGAGTCATGAACCCCGCCCTGGCCGGATTGACCTCCGGCGTGGCCTTGTCCCTGCTGGGACTGTTGGTGATCTGGCCCGCCCTGGGGCGCGGTCTGCTGCCCGTGCTGGGCCGGCTGACGGCGATCTTCCTGGGCAAGCTGGCGGCCATCCTGGTGCTGGTGCTGGTGGTGCACGACCGCGCGCCCGCCGCCACCGCGCCCTTCGCCGTGAGCCTGGCGGCCACGGTGGTGGTGCTCCTGCTGGCCCAGGCCGCGTTGTTGGCCTGGCGGTTGAAGCAGGTGGAATCGAAGCAAACATCCGGCCCCGGGCCGGGGGAAGGAGCAGGGTGAGCCGACGGACAGGGTGGCGGATTCGCCTGGCGCACACGTGCCTGATTCTCGGCGGCCTGCTGGCCGTCCTGCTGGTTCCTGACCTCGTCCGGGCCAATCCGGCGCCGTCCGCGGCAGCGGTGGCCCCGGCGGCTCCCGGCGACAGCCTGGCCGGCCCGGCTGCGGTCGCGGACCCGCACGCCGTTCCCGCGGCCCACGGTTCCGACCCGGCCGCGGACGCCCACGGCGCGCCCGGCGCCGACGGCGGCGTGGGCGGAATCGTCAAGGGCGTGATGGAGCACCATCTCACCGACGCCACCCACTTCGAATTGCCCCTGCTGCCCGTGGATCTGCACAAGCTGCGGATCCGCCTGCCCTTCTTCGACGGGCTCTACCAGTCCACGCGGGAGGGCAATCCCCTGATCAGCTGGATGTCCCAGGATCCCGACGGCAAGGCCTACCTGCAGGTCACCAAGCACCTGGTCTTCATGAGCCTGGCCTTCGTGCTGGTTGTGGTGCTGCTGCTGGCCGCCCGGCGCAGCGCCGGGTCCGCCGCGCCCCGGGGCGTGGGCAACCTGGTGGAGGCCGTGATCGTCTTCCTGCGCGACGAGGTCATCCTGCCCAACACGGGTCCCGAGGGCCGGCCCTACCTGCCTTTCTTCCTGACGGTGTTCTTTTTCATCCTGAGCATGAACCTGCTGGGTCTGGTGCCCTTCGGCAGCAGCGCCACGGGCAATCTTTCCGTCACGGCCGGGCTGGCGCTCTGCGCCTTCGCCCTGATGCAGGTGGCGGGCATGCGCGCCCACGGCGTGGCCGGGCACTTCAAGGGCCTGCTGCCCCACGGCGTGCCCTGGCCCGTGCTCTTCATCCTGGCGCCCATCGAGTTCCTGGGCATGTTCACCAAACCCTTCGCCCTCTGCGTCCGACTCTTCGCCAACATGATGGCCGGACATGCGGTGATCGCCGCCTTCATGGGCCTGATCGTCGTGCCCGTGCTGGCGCTGGCCAACATTCCCGTGGCCGTGGCCATCGGGTTGCTGGAGTTGTTCGTGGCCTTCCTGCAGGCCTACATCTTCACCATGCTGACGGCCATCTTCACCGGGGCCTTCATTCATCAACACTGATCGACAATACCCCAACCCAAACAGGAGTACATGATGGAAACCATCGGACTGATCGGCGCCGGCATCGGAGCGGGACTGGTTTCGCTGGGCGCGGGCCTGGGCATCGGCCGCATCGGCGGCAGCGCCATGGAAGGCATCGCCCGCCAGCCGGAAGCCGCGGCCAAGATCCAGACGGCCATGATCATCTCCGCCGCCCTCATCGAAGGCGTGACTCTGTTCGGCACCGTGGTCTGTCTGCTGGCCGTGCTGAAGTAGTCCCCCGCGGCAGGCACCCCCCGTGGCGGGGGCTGAGCGAAAGGCGTTGGCGGATGAGTTTGAACCACATTTTCTCCGTGGATCCGGGCTCGATCCTCTGGACGATCATCAGCTTCGTGCTGCTGCTGCTCGTGCTGGGGAAACTGGCCTGGAAGCCGATCCTCGGCGCCCTGGAGGCCCGTGAACAGGGCATCCGGGACGACATCGAGGGGGCCCGGCGCGACCGTCAGGCCGCCGAGCAGGCCCGCGGCGAATACGAAGGCGCGCTGGGCGAGGCCCGGCGCCAGGCCCAGTCCATCCTGGGCGAAAGCCGCGAGCGGGCCCGGCTCTACGAGCAGGAGCAGCTCGAGGCGGCCCGGATCGAGGTCCAGAAGGCCCGCGAGCGGGCCGACGAGGAGATCGCCCAGGAAGCCCGCAAAGTGCGGCAGGGCCTGCAGGCCGAGCTGGTGGACCTGAGCCTGGCCGCCGCCGAGCAGGTGATGCGGCGCGGGCTGCGGCGCGAAGACCACGAGGCCATCGCGCGGGAGGCCCTGCGGCAGGCGGGATCCGCCCTGTGAGCCGGGCCGCCGTGGCGCGCAGCTATGGCCGCGCGCTCTTCGAGGCCGCTCAGGAGGCCGGTGAGACGCCGCGCCTGCTGACGGAACTGACGGCGCTGGAGTCGGCCCTGGGGACCGAGTTGCAGGGCCTGCTGCTCTCGCCGCGCGTGCCCATGGACAAGCGCCTGGCCATCGTGCGCGAGATTTTCAGCGGCGCCAGCCCGCTCTTCCTCTCCTTTCTGGTCCTGGTCATCCGACGCGGCCGGGCGGGCGCCCTGCCCGAGATGATCGAGGCCGTGCGGGCCCTCGACCACGCGGCCGCGGGCCGGGCCGTGGGCGAGCTCAGCAGCGCGGCTCCGCTCTCCGACGAGTTGAAAGAGGAAATCCGGGCCACCATGAGCCGGCTGACGGGCACGGACCTGCAGTTGACGGAACGGCTGGATCCCGACCTGTTGGGCGGCTTCGTGGCGCGGGTGGGGGACCACATGCTGGACATGTCCCTGCGCACCCGGCTGGAGCAGTTGCGCCGCCAGTTGAAGGCCGTCTGACGGCCGCGGCCCCACTTGTGCCGAGGGCGCCACGGGGCGCCGTCCCGGCAGCATTGACGAAGGAGTCCTGATGCAGATACGACCCGAAGAGATCACCTCGATCATCCGCCGGCAGATCGCGGACTTCACGGGGTCCGCCCACCTGGAGGAGATCGGGGAAGTGATCATGGTGGGCGACGGCATCGCCCGCGTCCACGGCCTGGAGAAGGTCATGGCCGGCGAGCTGGTCGCCTTCCCCGGCGAGGTCTTCGGCATGGCCATGAACCTGGAAGAGGACAACGTGGGCGTCGTGCTCTTCGGCGGCGAGACCACCATCCGCGAAGGGGACGTGGTGCGCCGGACCGGCCAGGTGGTGCGCATTCCCGTGGGCCGCGCCCTGCTGGGCCGCGTGGTCAACCCGCTGGGCCAGCCCATCGACGGCAAGGGGCCCATCGAGACGGCGGAGACCTACGCCGTGGAGCGCAAGGCCACGGGCGTGGTGACCCGCAGCCCGGTGAAGGAGCCCCTCCAGACCGGCCTCAAGGCCGTGGACTCGATGATCCCCATCGGCCGGGGCCAGCGCGAGCTGATCATCGGCGACCGCCAGACCGGCAAGACGGCCGTGGCCGTGGACACGATCATCAACCAGAAGGGCAAGGGCGTCACGTGCATCTACGTGGCCATCGGCCAGAAGGGCTCGACCATCGCCAAGGTGGTCAAGACCCTGCAGGACCACGGCGCCCTGGAGCACACGATCATCGTGGCCTCCACGGCCGTGGACCCCGCGCCGCTGCAGTTCCTGGCGCCCTACGCCGGCGCGGCCATCGGCGAGTTCTTCCGCGACAATGGCGAGCACGCCCTGGCCGTCTACGACGACCTGACCAAGCACGCCTGGGCCTATCGCCAGCTCTCGCTGCTGCTGCGCCGGCCGCCCGGCCGCGAGGCCTATCCGGGCGACGTGTTCTACCTGCACAGCCGCCTGCTGGAGCGCGCCGCGCGCCTGGCCGACCAGATGAACCCGGAGATGGTGAAGGCCGGCATCAAGAAGCCCGGCGGCTCGCTGACGGCCCTGCCGATCATCGAGACCCAGGCCGGCGACGTCTCGGCCTACATCCCCACCAACGTGATTTCCATCACGGACGGCCAGATCTTCCTGGAGAGCGACCTGTTCTACAGCGGTGTGCGGCCGGCCATCAACGTGGGCATCAGCGTCAGCCGCGTGGGCGGCAACGCCCAGACCAAGGCCATGAAGAAGGTGGCCGGCACCCTGCGGCTGGACCTGGCGACCTACCGCGAACTGGCGGCCTTCGCCCAATTCGGCAGCGACCTGGACAAGACCACCCAGGCCCAGCTCACGCGGGGCAGCCGCCTGGTGGAGCTGCTCAAGCAGGACCAGTACGTGCCCATGGCCGTGCAGGACCAGGTACTGCAGTTGATCCTGGGCGTCAACGGCCTGCTGGACGTGCTCGCGCTGGACAAGGTGCGCAGCTGCGCGGACCAGTTCGTCGAGCACTTCCGCACGGCCCACGCTGCGGACTACGAGCGCCTGCGCGACACGGGCCTGCTGCCCGACGACCTGCGGGACGTGATTCTCAAGGCGGGTCGGGAGTTCGTGCAGAACATGGCGGGCTAAGGCATGGCAAGCCTGAAGCAGATCAAGCGGCGCATCGGCAGCGTGAGTTCCACGCAGCAGATCACCAAGGCCATGAAGATGATCGCCGCGGCGCGGCTGCGCAAGGCGCAGGAGGCCATCGTGCTGGCCCGGCCCTACGCCCTGCGCCTGCAGGAGGCCCTCGCGGGCCTGGCCGCCAGCCAGAGTTCGCTGGCCCACCCGCTGCTGGCCCGGCCCTTGGCGGGCGCGGCCCCCCGGGTCTGCTATCTGGTGGTGACCGCGGACCGCGGCCTGTGCGGCGGCTTCAACGCCAACGTGATCAAGCGCACGCAGCAGTTGCTGGCGGAGGCGCCCGCCGGCCAGGAGAGCAAACTCTTCCTGGTGGGCAAGAAGGGCGTGGACTTCTACCGCAGCCGCACCATCCCCGTGGTGGGCCGGCGCGCGGGCATCTTCAACCGGATGAACTTCAGCGACGCCACCTCCATCGGCCTGGAACTCACCCAGCTCTTCGAGCGGGGCGAGGTGGACCGCGTGGTGCTGGTCTTCAACGAGTTCAAGTCGGCCATCCAACAGATCCTGCACACGGATCAGCTGCTGCCCGTGGTCCTGGAGGAGGGCGGTCCGGCGCACGCGCCGGAGGCGATCTTCGAACCCGGCCCGCAGGAGGTGCTGAGCCAGCTGCTGCCCATGTATGTGAACCGCATCGTCTGGCGCGTCTTGCTGGATTCCTTCGCCGCCGAACAGGGGGCGCGGATGACGGCCATGGAGAGCGCCACGGAGAACGCAAGCGAAATGATCGCCGATCTCACCCTGCAGTACAACCGCCAACGGCAGGCGGCCATCACCCAGGAGATCGCGGAGATCGTCGGCGGCGCCGCGGCCATTCAATAGCCCGGCAAGCAAGGAAGAGCCATGAGCAAGGGAAGAATTCTGCAAATCAACGGCGCCGTGCTGGACGTGGCCTTCCCGGACGGGGAGCTGCCCGGCATCTATCACGCCCTGCGCGTGCAGCGCGAAGGTCAGGACGACCTGATCCTCGAGGTGCAGCAGCACCTGGGCGAGAAGAAAGTGCGCACCGTGGCCATGGACGCCACCGAGGGCCTGATGCGCGGCATGGAAGTCGAGGACACGGGCCACCCCATCAGCGTGCCCGTGGGCGCCGCCACCCGCGGCCGCCTGCTCAACGTGATCGGCAACCCCATCGACGACGTGGGTCCCGTGGACCGCTCGCGCACCAATCCCATCCACCGTCCGGCCCCGGCCTTCGAGGACCTCAGCCCCTCCAGCGAGGTGCTGGAGACGGGCATCAAGGTGGTGGACCTGCTGGAGCCCTACGCCAAGGGCGGCAAGATCGGCCTCTTCGGCGGCGCGGGCGTGGGCAAGACCGTGCTCATCATGGAGCTGATCAACAACATCGCCAAGGAGCACAGCGGCCTGTCGGTGTTCGCCGGCGTGGGCGAGCGCACGCGCGAGGGCAACGACCTGCTGCGCGAGATGCTCGAGTCCAACGTGGTCAACTACGGCCAGGAGTTCCACGACCACTTCGCCAAGACCGGCGAGTGGGACCTCTCCAAGGTGGACCGCAGCAAGCTCGAGGAGAGCCAGATCGCCCTGGTCTTCGGCCAGATGAACGAGCCGCCGGGCGCCCGCGCCCGGGTGGCCCTCTCGGGACTGGCCATCGCCGAGTACTTCCGCGACGAGGAAGGCAAGGACGTGCTGCTCTTCGTGGACAACATCTTCCGCTTCACCCAGGCGGGCTCGGAGGTCTCCGCGCTGTTGGGCCGCATGCCCAGCGCCGTGGGCTACCAGCCCACCCTGGCCACGGAGATGGGCGCCCTGCAGGAGCGCATCACCTCCACGCGCAAGGGCTCCATCACCTCGGTGCAGGCCATTTACGTGCCCGCCGACGACCTGACGGACCCGGCGCCGGCCACCACCTTCACGCACCTGGACGCCACCACCGTGCTCAGCCGCAAGATCACCGAGCTGGGCATCTACCCGGCCGTGGATCCGCTGGACTCCACCAGCCGCATGCTGGACCCGCACATCGTGGGCGCCGAGCACTACAACGTGGCCGTGGGCGTGCAGAAGATCCTGCAGCGCTACAAGGACCTGCAGGACATCATCGCCATCCTGGGCATGGACGAGCTCTCGGAGGAGGACAAGATCGTGGTGGGCCGCGCGCGCCGCGTCCAGCGCTTCCTCTCCCAGCCCTTCCACGTGGCCGAGCAGTTCACGGGCATGCAGGGCCGCTACGTCAAGCTGGCCGACACCATCTCGAGCTTCAAGCGCCTGCTGGCGGGCGAAGCCGACCACCTGCCCGAGCAGGCCTTCGCCTTCGTGGGCACCCTGGACGAGGCCTTCGAGAAGGCCCGGAAGATCCAGGCATGAGCACGCTGACGCCGTCGGCCGCGGGCACCTTCCGGGTGGAGATCGTCACGCCCGCGGGCGGCGTGATCCTGTGCCGCGAGGCCCGGCACGTGCGGCTGCCCGGGCTGACGGGCTCCTTCGGCGTGCTGGCCGGCCACGCCAATCTGATGGCCGCGCTGGGCACGGGCCTGGCCGTGGTGGAGGAGGAGCAGGGCACGACGCGCCTGGCCATGTCCGGGGGCTTCGCCCAGGTCAACCAGGGCCGCTTGCTGGTGCTGGCCGAATCCGCCGAGCTGCCCGAGCGCATCGATGCGGCCCGGGCCAAGGCCGCCGCGGAGCGGGCCCGCCGCCGCCTGCACGGGGGCGAGGCGGTGGACGTGGAGCGCGCCCAGGCCGCCCTGACCCGCGCCCTCAACCGGCTGCAGCTCCTGGGCGGCAGCGCCACCTGAGACTCGATTCCAGCCAACCAGACGGGCGCCGGCGACGGCGCCCGTTCTCGTTCACGCGGGAGCGCGCGGTCGGCCCGGGCCCTGCGGAGGGGGCCGTGCCACAAAAACAGGCCGGGACTCACCTGTTCAAGCGATTGACATGGGAGGGGGTGATTCCTACTTTTTCCCTGCACGGCTGGCCTTCCCGACCATCGCAAGGCCAGGCAGAGACCCCCCACGCCAAGGACAATTCGGACAGGTATGCAGGTGAATCGAACACGAAGCCGGCACCGGATCCGTTTCCTCTTGGGTGTATGTTCCATCCTGGTGCTCCACGCCGCACAGGTTCACGCCACAGCGCCCTCGACTTCCACGGACAGCCCGACCGATTCCATCTCCTACGAGCAGGCCCGGGAGGGCTGGGAGCGCGACCGCATGCGCCGCCTCACCCGCAAGCTCATCCTGCAGGAACAGGTCCTGACGGGCCGCCTGCAGGGCATCCTGGAGGAAGGGCAGCGCACGGGTCTGACGGACCTGCCGCTGGAGACCCTGCTGCAGGAGGAGCCCGGGCACCTGCTCAGCGCGCCCCAGCCGCCGGCCGCCGGCGCCGAGCTCGCCGACCGGATGGAGTATTGGATCCTCCGCCAGCAGGAGATCCTGGCCACCAAGCTGGCCAGCTCCGAGACCATCCGCCGCCGCCTGGCCGCCACCGCGGGACCGGGCGCCCTGGAAGAGATGTTCCGCCGGGACCTGGGTCGCGCGGTGGACGCCTACGTCGCCGGCCAGTACGACCTGGCGGGCGCGCGCTTCCAGGACATCCTGGACCTCTACACCTATCAGAACCTGGACGACGTGCGCTTCTTCCGCGCCGAGGCCGCGCTGGCGGACGGCGCCTGGGACACGGCCGTGCAGCACTACCTGGTGCTGCTGCGCACCCAGCCCGGCAGCGCCTACCGGCCCCAGGCCTTCCGTCACCTGATCTACCTGCGCGCCATGTTCGGCCAGCACGCCACGGCGGTCTCCGAGTGCGACGAGTTCGCCGCGGACCTCGAGGCGGCTGGCGGCGACGTGGCCTACCTCTGCGGCCGCGAACTCTTCCTCAGCCAGCGCTATCCCGAGGCGCGCCGCGTGTTGGCGCGCGTGCCGGTGAAGGACCCCGCCCTGCTGCGCGCGCGGCATCTGGACGGGCTCTGCCTGATCCTGGAGAACCGCTACGAGGACGCCATCGGCGCCTTCGAGGCCCTGTTGACCCTCTCCGAGCGCTCCGCCGAGGACGCGCGGACGGACCAGGCCTTCCGTGAGGACAGCCAGCTCAAACTGGGCTATCTCTATTTCGAGGCCGGACGCTTCAGCCAGGCGGCGGAGATGTTCGAGGCCGTGGCCAAGGCCGGCAAGCGGCATCCGGAAGCCCTGCTGGGGCAGGCCTGGAGCGGGCTCAGCCTGGCCGACCACGAGCGCTCGCTGGCCCTCTCGCGCCAGTTGGTGGAGCACTTCCCCGCCTCGCCCTTCCGTTACGAGGCCATGACCCTGGCCGGCTACGCCTCGGAGCAGCTGGAGCGCCGGGACGAATCCCGCGAGTGGTACGGCAAGGTGCTCGAGGAGGCCGAGCGCAGCGAGGCGCTGCGCGAACTGGCCGTGGAGCGCCGGCAGATCCTGGTCATGATGCGCCGGCTGGTGGAGATGGAGCCCCGCGTGTTCGGCGAGGGCCGCTCCGAGCAGTTCGGCGAGTACTTGGACCTGCGGGCCCGCAGCCGCGTGCTGATGAACCGCGTCAAGTACACCGAGCTGCAGACGGCCAACCGCTCCATGGACGAGTACATCGCGGAGCGCCGGGAGATCGGCAACCTGGCCCGCCAGCTCAAGGGCCTGGCGCGGCGTGCCCAGGCGGCGGCCAGCCCGGCCGAGCAGCAGGAAGTGGCGCTGCTGGACCGCGAGGTCCGCGGCCTGATGAAGCGCATCCGCCTCTCGGGCCTGATGGAGATCCAGCGCCAGCCCCTGATGATCCACGAACGCACGCTGGCCTCGGTCAACTCCATGCTCGATTCCCTGGCCATGTCCTCCACGGTGGAGTTCAACCGGCTCGAGCAGCGCCGGGAAGGCTTAAAGGAGAATGGTACGGAAGCGGGCGACTTCACCCGGGCCCTCTACCGCGAGCGCTTCCAGCGCCTGGGCGGCGAGGTGGAGCAGCTGCGCAGCCGCGCGGCCAACCTCAAGCGCCGGCCGGTCACCAGCAACCTGCCGCGCTGGAGCGAACTGGCCTTCTCGCGCCTGGCCATCGGCGACATCGACTTCGAGGAGTTGCAGCGCATCGAGGAACGGCTGCACGAGCTGGATGGATATCTGGAACGGATCGACGGGCTGCTGAGGGACGGAACTCCCACCGCCGGGGCCGAAGGAGTGCAGCCATGAGATCGATCCTGCTGCTGTGGATCCTGTGGCTCGGCTGCGGCGCCCTGTCCGCCCAGGAGGCTCCGGCCCTGGGCGAGCGCGTGCGCATCGAGGACGAGGTGCTGGCGCGCTGGAACACCATTTCCCGGCTCGAGGTCGGGGAGAAGAGCAAGGCCTGGATCGCCGAGGGCCGCGAGGTGCTGGCCCGCTACCAGGAGCTGCTCGCTCTGGAGTCCAAGGCGGACGCTGACGAGCGCGGCGAGCTGAACATCGAGATCAGCAAGCTCAAGTTGAAGCTGATCCACCTGCTGCGCTCCATCGAGGAGGCGCGGCTCTTCGACATGAGTCCGGCCCAGTTGGAGGCCCTGCGCCAGCAGTACGAGACCGAACGCGGCCAGCTGCTGGCCCGGCGCTCCCTGGTGCGGGACTCGGTCCTCGAGGAGGGCGAGCGCTTCCTCACCACCTACCGGCGCGACCGCAACCTGCAGAAGTTCAGCCAGCGCGACGTGGTGGCCAAGCTCTGCCTGCAGCTGGCCGAGTTGTATTACAGCCGCGCCGAAGAGGAGTACTTCGGCGCCCAGGACAGCCTGCTGGCCCGCGCCGAACGCGGCCTGCCCGCCGGGCTGGAGCCGGTGAAGAACTTCGAGGACGCCGTGCGCAAGTACCAGCGCGTCATCGACGAGTTCCCCTTCTCCGACTTCATGGACGACGCGCTCTACAACGTGGCCTACATCCGCGAGAATTCGCCCAATCCCGTCGAGGTGGAGGAGAGCCGCCGGCTCTACGAGCACTTGGTGCGCGACTTCCCGGCCTCCGTCTACGCGCCCGAGGCTTGGATGCGGCTGGGCGAATACTGGTTCCGCCAGGACGGCGAGGAATCCCTCCGCTCGGCCATCGCCGCCTATCAAAAGATCCTCGACTACCCGGATTACCCGTCGCGCGAGAAGGCGCTCTACAAGCTGGGTTGGTGCCACTACCGCCTCCAGGAGCACGAGACCAGCGTGCAGTTCTTCGCCGAGGCGGCCAAGTACGCGGCCCGCAAGCAGGAGTCCGGCGACGCGCTGGGCGCCGACCTGCTGGACGAGTCCATCGCCTACATGGCCGTGAACTACGCCGATCCCAACTGGGCCGACGCCAACATCGGCCAGCTCGCGCAGCGCGTGCGCCAGGACGAGGAGCTGCGCCGCACGGTGGGCTTCCGCCTGCTGGACCGCTACGGCGACCTCTTCCGTCAGGAGACCCAGGACTTCCCACGGGCCGTGACGGCCTACGACAGCCTGCTGGTGCTCTATCCCGACAGCCCCCAGGCGCCCTTCATCCAGGAGAAGGTGATCGAGTGCTACGCGCCCGGCGCCCTGGCCGACGCGCAGATCGCCTACCAGGAGAAGAACCAGCTCTTCGAACTCTACGGCGGCGCCGGCCCCTGGCAGGGCGCGGGCGCGGACAGCTCCAAGGTCACGGCCCTGCTCGAGCAGCACCTGGAGGAGAACGTCCGGATCGCCATGAACCACGCCTACGCGGGCAAGCGCCGCGAGGCCTTCGACGAGTACATCCTGCAGAGCCGGCGCTACCTGGGCTCTTTCCCCCAGGACAGCGCGGCCTTCCAGATCCACTGGAACCTGGCCAAGACCCTCGAGGCCGAGCTGCAGGACTACGGCACGGCCTACGACGAGTACCTGAGCATCAGCCGCGGCTATCCGGAGCGCGACCGCCACGACGCGGCCTACAACGCCATCGTCATCTCGCAGATCCTGGTGGACCAGGAAGGCGCGCCGGCGGCGGCCCCGGACAGCGCGCTGACGGCCACGCCGCTCACCCCGATGGAGGAGAAGAAGCGCGCGGCCCTGCAGAACTTCGTCAGCCTGTTCGCCGAGGACACCCGCTCCCCCGGCTACAGCCTGCTGGAGGGCAAGCTCTTCTACGCGCACCATGACTTCGACCAGGCCACGGCGGTCTTCGACACGCTGATCACGCGCTGGCCCCAGGCGCCGGAAGTGGCCGAGGCCTACCAGCTCAAGTTGGAGGGCCTGTTCGCCCTGGGCCGCTTCCCCGAGGCGGAGGCCATCGCGCGGGAGATCCAGGGCATGGACTTGCCGGCGGAGGCCCTGCAGCGGGCCCGCACGCGCCAGGCGGAGTCGGTCTACTCCAACGCGGCCAACCTGAAGAAGGGCGAGGATCACCTCAAGGCGGCCCAGGAGTTCCGGCGCATGGCGCTGGACGTGCCCGACGCGCCCTTTGCCGACGCCTCCCTGCTGGACGCGGCGGCGGAGTTCACCCTGGCCGGCCAGCCCGGCGAGGCCTCGGACACCTACCTCTACCTGGCCGACCACTACCCGCAGAGCCAGTACGCGGACCAGGCCCTCTCCCAGGCCGGCTTCCTGGCGCTGAACGAGAGCAAGGACCTGGCCAAGGCCGGCGCGATCTTCGAGCGGCTGGCCAACCAATACCCGGAGTCCCAGTACGCCCGCTCCTCGATCACCAACGCCTCCTACTGTTACGGCAAGGTCGAGGACTGGAGCTCCACCATCCGCATGAACGCGCTCTACGTGGAGCGCTACCCCGACGCGGACGACGCCTCGGCCGTGCTGTTCGAGAACGCCGGCCTCTGGCTCAAGCTCAACAACGTGCCGGCGGCCAACGCCATCTACGCCGACTTCGCCGCCCGCTATCCCGACGATTCCCGCACCGTGCAGGCCTTCGTGGAGCGCGCCGAGTACTTCACGCGCCAGCAGGACGAAGCCGCGGCCCGGGTGGAGTACCGCCAGGCCGTGGAGCGCAACCGCCAGCTGCTCAACCGCGGGACCGAAGGCAACGCCATCTACGCCAGCCGCGCCCTGCGCAAGCTGGTGGGGTGGCGCTTCGAGGAATACCGCGCGTTAAACCTGCTGCAGCCCGCCGGGCAGTTCGAGCGCGATCTGGCGGCCAAGAAGGCCGCGCGCGACGGCCTGCTGGCCGAGCTGAACGAACTGGCCCAGCTGGGTACGGGCGACGTGTTCTACGCGCGTCACCTGATCGCCGCCACCCACGAGGAGTTCGCGCGGGCCTACCGCGAGCAGGAGCGTCCCGCCTGGCGCAGCCCGGAAGAGCGCGTCAAGGGTGAGGTGACCCTGCAGGACGCCGCCCACGAGCTGGCCCGCGTGGCCGCGCGCTCCTACATCGGCACCACCCAGGAGCTGGATCTGGCCGTGGAGAGCCTGCGCAAGGAGAAACTGCTGGTGGCCCGCCGCCTGGAAGGGCTGGACGCCTGGCTGGCCGCCGGCCCCGACAGCGGCGCCACGCGCGAGGGGCTGGACGACAGTCTGGCGGCCAAGCTCGCGCTCACCCGGGCCGCGGACCTGCTGGACAGCTCGCTGACCGAGAGCACCGTCTGGACGGGCCGCAGCCGCGAACGCGTGCCGGAGCTGATGCTGGCCTCGCTGGCGGTGTTCGAGCAGCGCGTGGACCAGACGCTGGTGCTCAAGAGTCAGCAGACCGGGGACGTGTTCCTGCGGCTGGCCGACACGGACCGCAACCTGCTGGGCGGCGCCTCCATGGTGGCCCTGCAGAGCGTGATCGGCGCCTACCGCGAGGCGCTGGAGATCATCGGCCAGGTGGGTCTGGACCGCCTCTGGCGCTCGCGCCTGGAAGAGCGGCTGCGCGTGCAGGTCCTCAAGCTGCCCCAGGCCGCCCAGGCGTTCCGGGCGGAATGTGGCGGCGAGTTCGACACCCAGGTGCGGCGCTTCCTGGAGACCGTGGACAAGGGCGAGAATTTCGTGGACCGCGCCGGGCTGACGGAGGAGGACTACGGCAGCGACGTGTTGGACATGGCCGACTTCAACCAGGGCTATGCCATCAACAGCCTGCTGCTCACCGACCGCATCCTGCAGAGTCTGGACGAGAACGAGTTGGCGGGCAACCTGGCCGGCGAATTGAGCGACACCCTGGCCAGCCACGCCCTGCGCTTCTCCCAGGAGACCAACACGCGCCGCGCCGGCATGCTGGGCATGAAAGAGGACTACTGGAAGCGCTTCGAGCAGTCCGCCAGCTACGTGCATCGCGACGCCCACACCACGCTGGATGACGCCTCCTACTTCCTGCTCCAGACGGCCAAGGAAGTGCTGGTGCAGTCCGAGCCGCTGGTCTCCCGCATCCGCGCGGGCAGCGTGCCGGCCCGCCGCATGCTGCTGGCGCTGGCCGAGCTGGATCCCGCCACTTTCGGCAACCGCTTCGGCCTGAGTGAGGAGACGCTGGCCCTGCCGGGCCTGGCGGCCTGGAAGTCCCACCGCGGCTATGTTGAAGGCTTCGAGAAGCCCGACTATCCGGACATGGACTGGGACGCCGCGCGCAGCACGAGCCTGCCCGGGCTGGGCGGACTGGGCGCCGGCGCCACCACGGTCTGGACCGCCACGCCGCTGAGCGCGCCCCAACGCCTGGACACCCTGGCCCTGGCGCTGGGCGACAGCACGGGTCTGGCCGGCGCGCTGGCCGCGGGCGCCACGCCGCTGGACACCCTGGCCGCCGCCGACGGCACCTGGCTGCGCCTGCTGCAGGCCGCGGCGGGAAGTTCGGCCACGGGCACGCCGGATACCCTGTTCTTCCGTTATACTTTCGACCTGCCGGGCACGCCGGTGGGCGCCACCATCCAGGTGGCGGCGGACGACGCCTTCTTCCTGTTCTTCAACGGCGAGTACATCGACGAGCAGGCGGGCGGCGCCGAAGAGCAGCCGGGGCTGACGGAACTGAAGACCTACACCTTGAACGAGTTCCTGCGCACGGGTCGCAACGTGCTGGCCGTCGAGGCGCGGGACCGGGACGGCTCCGGCGGCGGCCTGGCCGTGGATCTGCAGGTGCGGCAGATCGCGCGCCTGACGCCGGAGATGCTCGAACAGCAGATTCAACGCGAACTGGAGGAGCAGCGCAAGCTGGACTTCCAGCGCAAAGTGAGCCGGATCCATGTCAAGAATCGGATGGATTAGCCTCGTCCTGTTCCTGGCGTCGGGCTTGGCCGCCCAGGAAGATGTGTTCATGCTCGACGAGTTGGAGATCACGGGCAAGGTGAAGGAACCGGCCGTGGCGATCATCTCGGCGCGCATGATGCCCCAGATCTCGGGCTTCCGGCTGGAGAAGTCCTTTTTCGACCAGGTGCGGGCGCCGGACGAGGAACTGGTGGACCTGGACCGGGAGATGGCCCGCGAGGCGCGCATCCTGGACCGCGAGGCGCTGCTGGCCCGCGCGCGCGTGTTGCAGACGGCGGCCTGGCCGCTCAAGGGCGGGCCCGCGGCGACCGATGATGTCAAGTCAGGTGGGGAGGGTCAGCGTGGCAACTGACAAAACGGATCCCGTTGCGTCCAACATCCGCCACATCGGCGAACGCCTGGTTGAGTGCTGCCACGATCCGGCCCTGTTCAGCGCGGAGCTGAAAAAGCTCAAACCACGCGAAGTGCTGGAGGCCCAGGTCTTCCTCTGGAGCTTCCTGCTCAGGCTGGCCCAGGAGAAGTCCCTGAATCTGTCACGCGATGAGATCACGGCGCGCATGATGCCCACCACCACGTACCAGTACAACGTGGGTTGCAACGAGCGCCTGGACTACTGCCGGGCCAACATCTGCGTCTACACGAACCCGGTGTGCGCCTCCAACAAACTGCGCGGGCAGATGGAGGCCATTCGTCACCTGATCTCGCAATTGTTGGGTTAATGGATAGCGGAGGATTTGACATGCGGCACAAGCTTGCGACTCCCATGCTGGCGCTGGCCGGCCTGCTGATGGCTGGATGCGCGGCGGCACAGGAGACGGGACAACAACTGGTCAACCCCATGGTCGTGCTGCTCAAGGCCACTGCGGACACGAGCCAGTCCGGCTTCTGGTTCTACTGGCTGATCTGGCTCTGCGGCCTGGCGATCATGGTGATCTTCGTGGAGCGGCTGATTTCCGTCAACTTCAAGTCGAACATCGATTCGGCGAAGTTCTCCGCGGACATCTTCAAGCTGATCAAGAGCGGCGAAGTGGGCAAGGCCTACAAGCTGGCGGAGAGCATGTCCGAGAAGGCCCTGGCCTACATCTACGCCCGTGCCTTGAAAGAGGCGGCGGAGCGCGAGGTGGTGGACTACCGCAACATCCAGAACGCGGTGGACGAGGCCGCCCTGGAGATCATCCCGCGGCTGGAGAAGCGCACGGGCTGGTTGCAGACCCTTTCCAACGTTGCCACGCTGCTCGGTCTGATGGGCACGATCTACGGTCTGATCCAGGCCTTCACGGCCCTGGAGAACGCCGACGCCGCCAGCAAGGGCGCGCTGCTGGCCAAGGCCATCGGCACCGCCATGCTCACCACCCTGCACGGTCTGGTGGTGGCGGTTCCCGGCACCCTGGCCTTCGCGTTCATCAACAACAAGACCAAGTCCATTCTCAACGACGTGGACGAGTACTCGGTGAAGCTCATCCACCTGATCACCGGGAGCAAATAAGTGGCCTTCAAGCCCAGCGACAAGCGGAAGTACGTGTCGGAAGAGGCGGAACTGAATCTCCTCCCGATCCTCAACATGATCGTGGTGTTGATTCCGCTCTTGCTCACTTCTTCCGAGTGGGTCAGGCTGGGTCTGCTGGAGACCCGCCTTCCCCCCGCGGCCGCCGGCGGCGGCGGCGGCATGGCGACCGAACAGGAACAACCCCTGCCCAAGCTCTCCCTGCTGGTGGCGGTGGATCAGGAAGGCGTGGCCGTCTCGGTCTTCGGCGCCACCTCCACCACCACGGAGCCGGGCCGCTACAAGTACTTCCCGCGGAACCCGACGGGAGAGCTGGATTTCGCCGGGGTCAATCAAGAGCTGCTGCGCATCCGGCGCGAGATCGTCAAGCCCAGCATCAAGGGCAAGGAGCAGGCCTTCGACGCGGCGGGCAACCTGCGCTACAACAGCGACGGCTCGCCCATCATGGTCGACGCCTACGGCTTCGACGACGCGGAGACGGTGATCATCAGCGCGCCGAACGAATTGCCCTTCCAGCAACTGGTGTCCCTGCTGGATGCCACGCGCCGCTGGAAGGACCCCAATTCCAACGAGATCGAAAAGCTCTTCCCCACCCCCATGATGGGCAAGATCAACTAGGAGCGCGGGATGGCGGCACCCACCAACATGCGGAAGCTGTCCGCGCGGAGCGCCAAGGAGGAGAACATCCCCCTGGCCTCCATGATGGACATCTTCACCAACATGCTGCTCTTCCTGATCATGAGTTACTCGGCCACCGGCCTGCTCGTGAACCAGGTGGACCAGCTGGAGCTTCCGCAATCGAACATCGACACCTCGCCCCGCTCCACGGTCTCCATCGTGGTGGACTCGGGCCAGCTCAGCGGGACGCCGGGCGTGTACGCGGAAGACAAGGGCAAACGCGTGCAGCTGCTGGACGAGGGGAGCACGCTGCTGGCCGTGGCCAGCGGCGCGGCGGCCCAGGATCCGGCGGCCATGACCCTGCCGGGCCTGCAGCAGTACCTGCGCGGCGTGGCTGTCGAGTTGCGGGTCCGCGAGCAGCAGCTGGGCATCCCGTTTGACGGGCAGATCACCATTCAGGCGGATGCGGCCGTGGACTACAACTCGATCCTCAAGGTCTTGAAGACCTGCGGGGACGAGCAGTTCGCCATGACCCAGTTCGTCGTGATCAAGAGCGAATAGGAGGGCCAGCGTGTCCACTTCCCACACGGCCCTGGCCGACTACCGACGCAAGCCCTTTGCCAACCTGGACGGGCTGACCATCGGGCTGGCGGTCCTGTTCGGCCTGATCGAACTGGTGCTGATCTATCTGGGCAGCCAGATCGAGATTCCGGAACTCAGCCAGAAAGACATCCAGGAGCTGTTCGCCGCGCGCTACAAGATGCTCAAGGTGGAGATGGCCCCGGTGGAGACGGCGGCCGAACCCCTCACCACGGCCACGGACGTGGCCGAAGAGGGCGGACCCGCCGAAGAGGAGGCCGCGCCGGCCCAGCAGGAAGCCCGCGAAGAGCTTGAGCGGCCCGCAGAGCGGCAGCAGGGCAGTGCCCAGGCTTCGGCCGAACGGCGCTCCGCCGCCTCCGAACGGCGGGCCAACCGGCGTGCGGCCATCAGCCAGCAAGTGATCAATTCCACCGGCGGCATCTCGCTGGTGACGGGTTCCAGCGGCGGCAGCGCCGCGCGCGGCCTGGTGGACGCCGCCCAGGTGACCTCCGGCGGATCCGTCAGCACCAAGGGCCTGGTGGGCATGGTGACGGGCAAAGCCGCCGAGAACGTCAAGCGGCTGAAGACCGACGGCGCCAAGGCCGGCTCGGGCGGCTCGGGCGGCGTGGACCTGCAGGGCGCGCTCACTGACGTGGACACGCGCGCCGGCGGCGGCGGGACCGTGGGCGCCCTGCTGGAGGGCGCGGTCCAGACCTACGACCGCAGCGGCAAGTTCGCAGGCGAGAGCGCGCGCAGCAGCCAGGCCTTGCGGGCCGTGATCAACGGCTACTCGCCCGGCCTGAAGGACTGCTACGAGCGCCAGTTGCAGCGCGACCGCGGCCTCAAGGGCTCGGTCCTGGCCAAGTTCACCATCAAGCCCGACGGCAGCGTGACCGACGTGGAGATGAGCCAGTCCAACTGGTCCGATCCCAACGCCGGCCGCCGTGTGGAGAGCTGCCTCAAGCAGAAGATCTCCAGCTGGCGCTTCGATCCCATCGACCCCAAACTGGGTGACTTCAAGATGGGACAGAAGATGGCCTTCGGCGCCTGATCCCGGTGGGCGGCCCAGCCGCCGCCGGTCCGACCTGAAACCCCACGCAGGCGGAGGCCCTCTCCGCCTGCGTCGTTGAACCGCAATCCGCCGCCGCCCCCCCGGGCGCCGGCCCCAGCGTGAACGGACATCCGGTGCTTCGGCCGCTCCTTTGGCTGCTCGTCCTGGTCTGCAGCGGACTGCTGCAGGCCGCCCCAGTCTTCCAGCCCGCTTCGTCCCAGCCGCCGGCCCCCGCTTGGCGACCGCGGCTGGACAGCCTGGATGCCCGCCTGCACGAACTGGGCGGCACCTGGAGCTGGGAGACGGAGAATGGCCAGAGCGGCACCTGCCGCGTCCCCTCCTGCTGGTCGGGCCACCCGGGCGAGGTGCGCTTCCGGCGCGTCTTCACCCTGCCCGACGCGGGCGTGCAGTCCGTCTGGCGGCTCTGGTTCGGCGGCGTCTCCTATTCCTGCCGCATCCACATCAACGGCAAGTTCCTCGAGCGCCACGAAGGCAGCTCGGGCTCCTTCCAGATCGAGATCCCCGAGCGCTTCCTGCACTTCGGCGGGCAGAACGAGCTGGACGTCCGGGTGGACAACCGGCTCTCCGCCCACCAGACCGTGCCCCTCAAGACCCAGAGTGGCGACCCGCGCAACTACGGCGGGATCTACCGCGAGGTCTACCTGCTGGAGGGTCCGCGCCTGCGCTGCGAGGACGTCCAGTGGCAGCTGCGGCGTGGCGCCCAGGAGGCGCTGGACCTGAACCTGCGCGTGCGCAGCACCGAGCTGCTGGGTCTGGACAGCCTGCGGGCGGCGCCGGACGTCTGGCTGGACGCCATCCTGCGCCGGCCGGAGGGCGCCGTGCTGGCCGCGGGCCGGCTGGCCGTGCAGGTGAAGCAGCAGGAGAGCGTGCCCCTGCGCTTCAGCATCGCCGGCGCTTCGCCCCTGCCGCGCTGGTCGCCCGAGCAGCCCGAGCTGCTCGAGTTGGTACTGGTGCTCAGCCAGGGCGGCCAGGTGGTCCACCGGACGCGCAAGACGCTGGGCATCAAGGAAATCAGCGGCGGACCGGAGGGCTTCCGGCTCAACGGCCAGCCCTACTTCCTGCAGGGCATCAGCTACGTGGCCGACCATCCCGCCACGGGCATGGCCATCTCCGTCCAGCAGCTCCAGCGCGACCTGGAGACCATCAAGAACATGGGCGTCAACCTCGTGCTGCACATGCGCGGGGCGCCCCATCCCGCCCTGGGGGAGATCTGCGACCGGCTGGGCCTGCTGGTGATCAGCGAGCTGCCCGTCTGGCAGATCCCGCCGCGGCTGGTGGCCCGCGAGGCCTTCCGCCAGGCGGCGCTGGCCCAGGCCACCGAACTGGTGCGCCAGTCCCGCGGCTCGGCCTCCTGGCTGGGTCTCAGCCTGGGCAGCGGGCTGGACTTCAGCGAAGGCGCGGAGTCCTGGATCGCCGAGATGCAGACCCTGCGGACCGAAGGTCCCCTGTTGCTGGGCGCGGGCGGCTTCTTCTCGCGCCGGGTGGGTGACGAGGCCGCCGCGGTCAAGGGGCTGGATTTCCTGCTGCTGGAACCCTTCGGCTCGCGCAGCCACCAGGATCTGCCCCGGGCCGGCGTGCCCGTGCTGCTGGCGCGGGTGGGCTGGGCCGTGGAAACCGGCAATCTGGAAGGCTACGAGAATCCCTGGGGCGAACTGCACCAGGCCTGGGCGATCCAGACCACCGTGTTGGGCGCCCAGCGCGCTTGGGCGGCGGGCGGCTCCCTGCGGCCGGCGGGCACCATCGTCCACTCCTTCGCCGATTGGCGCGGCGGCCGGCCCCAGCTGGCCTCGCCCCCCGGCCAGGAGCCCTCGCTGGTCACCTTCGGGCTGCACAACGAGGAGCGCGTGGCCCGCGGCTCGGCCAAAGAGCTGGCCAGCCTCTATTCCGGCGCGGCACCCTCCACCCTCAGCCGCGGCGAGTACTCGCCCCAGCACCCCGCCGCCTTCCCGCTGACGGGTTTCGCGCTGCTAATCCTGCTCCTGATCGGCTGGAAGCAGAACAACGTCTTTGGCCAGAACCTGCGGCGCTCCTTCATCCACTCCCACGGCTTTTTCACGGACATCCGCGACCGGCGGGTCTTCCAGTTCGGCCAGGCCCTCTTCCTGCTGGTGCTGGTCTCGGGCACCCTGGCCCTGCTGGGCAGCGGCTGGCTGCACCTGTTGCGCAAAAGCCCGCTGATGGACCGCATGCTCGGGCTGGTGGTGGTGCTGGATCCCTTGCAGCAGTGGATCCACCGCCTGGCCTGGACGCCGCTGGAGAGCATCCTGCAGTTGGGCCTGGCCCTGCTGGGCGGGCAGGTGCTGTTCGCGCTGGGCCTGCGCGTGCTGGGCCTCTTGACCAACGCGCGCTTCACCTACCGCCAGGCGGTCACGCTGCTGGCCTGGAGTTCCACCAGCCTGCTGTTCGCCATCCCCGTCGGGATCGTCTTTCAGCCCTTGATGCAGTCCCCGGCGGCGCGGATTCCCACCGTGATCCTGCTGGTGCTGCTCGGGCTCTGGTATCTGGCGCGCCTCTTCAAAGCCCTGCGCATCGCCTTCGAGCGTCGCTTCTGGGGCATGTTCGCCCTGATGTCCCTGCTCGGGCTGGTCCTGCTGGTGCTGGTGATCGTCTGGTACGAGCGCAGCCAGAGCCTGTTCGAGTACCTGGACTACTACCGCCACGTCTACGGGGGCGTCTGATGGCCCGCCGCTTGATCGCCGCCGAGCAGGTGCGCCGGGCGGCGCGCGCGCCCAAGGGTCAGGCCAGGCTGGTGCTGGTGAAGGGCCGCTGCGTGTTGACCGACGAGGCGCGCGATCTGGCCGTCCGGCTGGGCGTGCGGCTGGACTGGGTGGAGGAGGCCAGCCTGCTAGCTCCCGCGCAGGCTCCCGGCCGCGCGGCGGGGCTGACCGTCGAACCCGCCGGGCGCGAGCGCGTCCAGCTGGCCCTGGCCAGCGACCACGGCGGCTATCCCTGCCGGCGTCATCTGGCGGCAGAGCTGGAACGAGCCGGCTTCAGCGTGCTGGATCTGGGTTGTCCCGATCCCGGCCCGACGGATTATCCGCACTGGGCCCGGCTGTTGGCCGAGTGCGTGGCCCGGGGCGAGGCGGCCCGCGGGATCATGCTGGACACGGTGGGCGTGGCCTCGGCCATGGTGTGCAACCGCGTTCCCGGGATCCGGGCGGCGGCCTGCGAGTCCGTCGCCGCCGCGCTCTCCAGCCGCCGCCACAACGACGCCAACGTGCTGACCCTGGGCGGACGCCTGGGGGAGGAGCTCTGCCTGCAACTGGCCCTGGCCTGGCTGAAAGAGCCCTACGAGGGCGGCCGCCACCAGCGGCGGGTGGAGATGATCATGGCGCTCGATTCCCCGCGCCGGCCCTGACCTTCCTGCGCTGCGCCTTGCTTTACTGCGCTGCGCGGGCTTTAGCACGAAGACTCAAAGACTCAAAGCAAGAAGGGACGCAATACAAAGGGAGTATTCATTCCCGTGCTACCAAAGAGTCCATTCCTCTTTGAGTCTTCGAGTCTTCGTGCTCCAAGAATCGACCCTCGTGCGCTGAATCAGAGGTCGGCGCTCAGGTCCAGGTAGCCCAGGCCCTGGCCCAGGGCGGCCGCCACTTTGGCCAGGATGGCCTCGGCGTGGTCCAGATCCTCCCCCAGGTTGACCATCTGCTCCTCCCGACCCTTGAGGAACAGGCCGAAGCACTCGCTGTGGGTGATGGGCCGCACCTGGATGGAATCCAGCCGCGCGGGGTGCGCGCTGATCAGCCGATGTCGTCCCGCCTGAATCCACATCTCGCCGCCTCCCGGCTAAGGCCCCCTGGGGGCCGCTTCCTTGTTTCCCATCCGTACGCAGGCTAAATTACTGGCACGCAGGCGTATCCACCAGCGTTCGCCGGCTCCTGCGGTCAGAATTCCTCGATTCTTCGTCTCCACGAACCAGGATGAAGGACTGAGGGATTTTCCGGATGAGCAGCTTGCAAGGAGGCAGGAGCCCCGATGTCCCGCACCCCGTCCGCTTCCCCGTCACCGGCCTCGCCCTGGACGCAGGCCCCCCTGCTGCGCATCCTGCTGGCGGAACGCCTGGGCAAGATCGAGTTCCGCGTCAGCGGCCCCTTCCGGCTGGAAAGCCTGGACGGCACCCTGCTGCTGGAGTCGCCGGGCTCCGAGCTGCGCTGGATGGCGCGTCCCCTGCACTGCACGCCGGCCCGCCTGCGTCACGCCGTGATCGTGGCGGCGTACGCCGACGCCAAGGCCGCGCGCAAGCTGGTGGCGGAACTGGAGACGCTGGGCTACGCGCCCCGGGTGATGGAGCTGGGCGTCCGCCAGCAGGCCGAGGGCGGCCTGCGCTTCGGCAAGCTGCGCCACCGCGTGCTGGTGGGCGGTTTCGACGAGATGGCCGAGGCCGCGGAGCTGATGACCCACTTCCAGAACCGCTGGCGCCCGCGCCTGGTGCGCGAACGGGTCGAGGCCCCCGCCGGCTGCGTGGAGATCACCAACGCGGGCTTCGCCTTCGACCGCGAAGTCCAGCAGGGCGTGCGCCTGCTGCCCGCGCCGGGCGGCCAGGTGACGCTGTTCCGCCTGCCCTGCGAGCGCTGGCCGGACAGCCCGCTGGAGGATCGCAGCTTCGAGGGCGGGCTGGAGTTCCGGGTGGACAACCAGGGCCGGCTGGCCGTGGTCAACGAACTGGACGTGGACGCCTACCTGCGCGGCGTGCTGCCCTGCGAACTGGACTGCGGCTTTCCGGCCGAGGCCCAGCGCGCCGTGGCCGTGGCCGTGCGTTCGATGGTGCTCTCCATGCGCGGGCTGCGCCACGTCACCGAGGACTGGCACTTCTGCGCCGGCGGACACTGCTTCCACTACAGCGGCCTGACCCGCAGCCGCGAGGCCACCGAGGCTGCCGTGCGCACCACGGCGGGCGACGTGCTGCTGATCCGCGACGAACTCTGCGACGCCGTCTCCCACGCCTGCTGCGGCGGCCACGGGGAGAACAAGGAGCACATCTGGTCCACGCCGGCCGAGCCCGTGCTGAACGGCCGCCCGGATCTGCCCGTGCGCCGGGCCCGCAAGCCCGCCCTGAGCGAGGAGGCCGCCGCCCGGGAGTGGATCCTCAACCCGCCCGACGGCTGCCTCTGCCGCGTGACCCGCAGCGCCTATCCGGCCCTGCTGGAGCGCTCGCGCAAGGGCTTCCGCTGGAAGGAAGTCTACAGCCGCGGGGAGCTGGAGGAGATCATCCAGCGCAAGACGGGCGTGGACCTGGGCACGCTCTACGAACTGGTGCCCGTGCGCCGGGGCGTCTCCGGGCGGATCATCGAACTGGAACTGATCGGCAGCCGGCGCAACCTGCGCCTGCAAAAGGAACTCAAGATCCGCGAAGCCCTCTCGCCGGGCCGCCTCTTCAGCAGCGCCTTCGTGGTGCACGCCGAGAAGGACGACGAGGGCCTGCCCCAGCGCTTCACGCTGACGGGCGCCGGACAGGGCCACGGCTGCGGGCTCTGCCAGGTGGGGGCCGGGGCCCTGGCCGAGGCCGGGCTGGACTGTCGCGGCATTCTGGAGCACTACTTCCCGGGAACGGCCCTGCATCGGGTCTATGCGCCGCGGGAAGCCTGAAAGGAGCACGAGGGATGGGTCTGCAAAAGAGCGATCTGCGCCGGGTGGTGAAGTTGGGCGAGGAGCGGCTGGAGCATCTGCGGAGGGGCCTTTGACGTCGAGAACCGCCGCTCGCGCGCCACGGAACTGGACTCCCTAAGCTTGGTCGCGGATTTCTGGGACCAGCCGGAGAACGCGCGCACCGTGCTGCAGGAGGCCGCGCGCCTCAAGCAGGTGGTGGAGCGCTTCGACCGCGTGGCGATGGAGTGCCGCGACCTGACCGAGCTGCTGGAGCTTTCCGCCGAGGAAGAGCTGGAGGACATCGCGCCGCTGATCGGCACGCTGGAGCAGGACCTGGACAGCCTCGAGCTGGCCACCATGCTCTGCGGCCCGGACGACTCCAAGAACGCCATCCTCACCGTCCATCCGGGCGCCGGCGGCTCCGAGTCCGAGGACTGGGCCGGCATGCTGCTGCGCATGTTCAAGGCCTTTGTCGAGAAGCAGGGCTGGAAGCTGGAGATCCTGGACGAGCAGCCGGGCGAACTCTCCGGCATCAAGAGCGCGTCCATCGAGATCGACGGCGACAACGTCTTCGGCTACCTGCGCAGCGAGATCGGCGTGCACCGCCTGGTGCGCATTTCGCCCTTCGACAGCCAGAGCCGGCGCCACACCAGTTTCGCCAGCGTCTTCCTCTATCCCGTGGTGGAGGAGGAGGACAACAGCGAAATCGTCATCGACCCCTCGGAGATCCGCGTGGACACCTACCGCGCCTCCGGGGCCGGCGGTCAGCACGTCAACAAGACCGACTCGGCCATCCGGATGACCCACATCCCCACCGGCATCGTGGCCCAGTGCCAGAACGAGCGCAGCCAGAGCCGCAACCGCGCCACGGCGCTGAAGATGCTCAAGAGCCGCCTCCTGGCCAAGAAGCGCGAGGAGGAGGAGGTCAAGCGCGCCACGCTGGAGGGCACCAAGCTCGACAACGCCTGGGGCTCGCAGATCCGCTCCTACGTGCTGCACCCCTACAACATGGTCAAGGACCACCGCACGGGCGTCGAGACCAGCGACACCACGGCCGTGCTGGGCGGCGAAATCCTGCGCTTCGTGCGCGGGTTCCTGCTGGACCCCGTCCTCAATCGGCCCCGCGCCGCGAAGTGAAGGAACACCCATGACGCACGAGCAGGAGGGGACGAAGCGTCCCCCGGTGGTGCAGGAGCGCCTGAACAAGCTGGAGAGCCTGCGCGGCCTGGGGGTGGATCCCTGGCCCGTGGGCTTCGTGCGCGAACAGCGCGTGGCCGGCGTATTGGCGGAGTTCGCGGCCCTGCAGGAGAGCGGCGCGGCCGTCTCCCTGGCCGGGCGCCTGATGGGCCTGCGCCGGATGGGCAAGGCAACATTTGCCGAATTGCGCGACGGCGGGGAGAAAATCCAGCTTTACGTCCAGCGCGATCAGGTCGGTGCCGATACCTACGATGTCTTCAAGCTCTTTGACATCGGCGACATTGTCGGCGTGACGGGACGAGCCTTCACCACGCGGACGGGCGAGCCTTCCATCGAGGTCAACCGCATCCAGCTGCTGGCCAAGAACCTGCAGCCGCTGCCCGCCAGCAAGGAGAAGGACGGACAAGTTTTCGACGAATTCAGCGACAAGGACCAGCGCTACCGCCAGCGCTACGTGGACCTATTGGTGAACCCGGCCACCCGGACGGTGTTCGAGCAGCGCAGCCGGATCGTGTCGGCCATCCGCCGGCACCTGGAGGGCGAGGGCTACCTCGAAGTGGAGACCCCGGTGCTGCAACCCATTTACGGGGGAGCGGCGGCCAAGCCTTTCGTCACCCATCACAACGCGCTGGACATGCGTCTGTACCTGCGCATCGCCAACGAATTGTATCTGAAGCGCCTGATCGTGGGCGGCTTCGACCGTGTGTTCGAGTTCGCGCGCGACTTCCGCAACGAGGGGATGGACCGCTTCCACAATCCCGAGTTCACCCAGGTCGAGTGCTATGCGGCCTATCAGGACTACCGGGACATGATGCGGCTCGTGGAGACTCTCATTGCCGGAATCGCCGTGGATCTGCACGGCGGCACCAAGGTCCTGCTCAAGGGCCACGAGGTGGAGCTGGCGCCCCCCTGGCGCCGGGCCACCATGATGGAGTTGTTGCAGGAGGCCACTGGCGAAAACCTGCTGGAACTGGACGAGCCCGCGCTGCGGACCCTGGCCAAGCGGCTTCACGTGGAGGTGGAGCCCTCGGACGGCTGGAGCCGCATCGTGGACGAGATCTTCGGGGCTCTCGTGGAGCCCACCCTGATCCAGCCCACCTTCGTCTGTGACTACCCGCGGGAGATGAGCCCGCTGGCGCGCCGCCACCGGAGCGACCCGAGGCTTGTGGAGCGCTTCGAGGCCGTGGTGGCGGGCAAGGAGCTGTGCAACAGTTTCACCGAACTCAACGACCCCCTCGACCAGCGCCAGCGCTTCGAGGAGCAGAACCGCCTGATCCAGCGCGGCGACGCGGAGGCCCACCCCATGGACGAGGATTTCATCCGCGCCCTGGAGACGGGCATGCCGCCCACCGCCGGCCTGGGCATCGGTGTGGACCGCCTGGTGATGCTGCTCACGGGGGCCGAGTCCATCCGCGACGTGATTTTCTTTCCCACCATGCGGCCCCTGGCATGAGGGGGAACTGGGAGTGGGCCGTGGCCCTGCGCCACCTGCGCGGGCGGCACCAGACCGGCTTCATCTCGGTGGTGACCTGGTTTTCCGTGCTGGGGATCTTCCTCGGCACCGCGGCGCTGATCCTGGTGCTGGCCGTGATGAGCGGCTTCGAGAGCGAGGTGCAGGGCCGGATCATCGGCCTGGACGCGCACCTGCGCATCCGCAGTTGGCACGAGCGCGGCATTCCCGACCCCCAAGGCCTGACCCAGAAACTGGCCGGCCTGCCCCACCTGAAGGACATGCAGCCCTACATCCTGGAAAAGGGCATGCTGCGCTTCCGGGGTGAGAGCGAGGGCGCCGTGGTGCGCGGCAACACGGCGGAAGGTCTGGCCACGGTGCTGGTGCGGCCCGAATCCATCCTGGAGGGGCAGGGCACCACGGCTCCGGTGATTCCGGGCGGCCTGCCCGGCATTCTGGTGGGCCGCTACCTGGCGGCCGGGCTGGGCGTGGTGCCCGGCGACACCCTGCTGTTCGTCTCCCCCTCGGGCATTGTCTCTTCCTTCAGCCAACCCCTGGTGCGCCGTTTCCTGGTGCGCGGCATCTTCGAACTGGGCATCTACGAATTCGACGACGCCATCGCCTTCATCGACTTGAAGGAGGCCCAGTCGCTCTTTCGGATGGGCAGCCTGGTTACCGGCCTGGAAGTGCGGCTGGATGACGTGGAGCGGGCGCCCGAGGCCAAGGAATGGCTGGCGGACCGGCTCGAGTACCCGCTGGGCGTCTGGACCTGGTACGATATGCACAAGAACCTGTTCAGCATGATGAAGCTGGAAAAGTGGATGATGTTCATCATGCTCAGCTTGATCGTGCTGGTGGCGGCTTTCAACATCATCTCCGTGCTCACCATGGTCACCATGGAGCGGCGCAAGGAGATCGGGATCCTCAAGTCGCTGGGCGCGGACCCGGCCTCCATCCGGCGGATCTTCGTGCGCGAAGGCCTGCTGCTGGGCGGCACGGGCACGCTGCTGGGCGCCCTGCTGGGCCTGTTCATCTGCTGGCTGCAGATCCGCTTCAAGATCCTCAGCCTGCCTCCGGACGTGTACTTCATCAGCACCTTTCCCGTGGAATTGCGCTGGCCGGACATCCTGGCCGTGGTGGGCAGCGCCCTGCTGATCAGCCTGCTCGCCACCCTGTACCCGGCCTGGCGGGCGGCGTCCCTGCATCCCGTGGAGGTGATCCGCCATGAGGGATGAAGTCCTGCTGGAAGCCCGCGGCCTCTGCAAGAGCTACCCCCATCCGGGCGGCGTGGTGGACGTGCTGCGCGACGTGGATCTGACGGTGCGCGCGGGCGAGGTGCTGGCCGTGGTTGGGCGCAGCGGGGCGGGCAAGAGCACGCTCCTGCACGTGCTGGGCGGGCTGGAGGCTCCCAGCGCGGGCACGGTGACCCTGCTGGGACAGGCCCTCTGGGAGGGCGGCGAGACCGCGCGGGCCCGCCTGCGGGCGCGGCACGTGGGTTTCGTCTTCCAGTCCCACCACCTGCTGCCGGATTTCGACGCCCTGGAGAACGTGGCCCTGGCCGGGCTGATCGCCGGCCTGGACCCGGCCGAGGCCGAATCCCAGGCCCGGGGCTGGCTGGAACGCTTCGGCATGACCCATCGCATCACTCATCATCCTGTGGAACTGTCGGGCGGCGAATGCGCCCGAGTGGCCCTGGCCCGGGCCCTGGTTCCTTCTCCCGCCGTGTTGCTCGCCGATGAACCCACCGGCAACCTGGATCGCCAACAAGCGGACCGGGTGCTGGAGGACGTGCTGGGAATCATGGCCGAATCAGGCAAGTGCCTGATCATGGTCACCCATGATCCCCATCTGGCCAGGATCGCCGGCCGGGTCCTGGAATTGGATGAAGGTCGAATCAGCGGATAGCGGCGGGACACCCCCGCCGCGCACGTGGAGGTGTCCGATGATTTGCCAGGTCTGCAACGAGCGCTCCGCCGCCTTTGAACGGGGGGCGGGCTCTCACGCCCTGCGCATTTGTTATTCCTGCTTGAGCCGATCCGGCATGCACCTGCTGGGGGGGTGGCGCCTGCTGCCCGTGGGGGTCATGCCGCCGCCCTGCCCGGACTGCGGGCAGAGTTGGGAGGCCTTCGCCCGCAGCGGCCGCTACGGCTGCCCCGGCTGCGCGACGCGCTTCGCCCCGGCCTTGCTGGCCCTGCTGGATGCGCCGGCCGAGGCGCCGCGGACGGGAAATCCCGTGCCGGCCCGGGCCCGGGAAGCTCTGGCCTCGCCCCAGGAGGCGGAGTTGTCGCTGGCCTTGCTGCTGGAGGACTACGAGCTGGCGGCCAAGATCCGCGATCGCGCGGGCGGCTGATGCGCTCGAACTTCCAACACAGAGACACAGAGCCACAGTCCGGAAGTTGATGGATGTGTCACGCAGTGGACGTGATGCGTCAATAGCTCCTCGATCATGCTTCTCTGTGCCGCTGTGTCTCTGTGGTGAATTGGCAACGCGCGAAAGGTGAAGAGCGGAGTGGACGAACTCATCACGCTCCTGTCCGCCGCGGACCCCGCCTGGCTGCCGGGGGACGCCTCCATCCTGCTGTTCGGGCGACTGCAGCTCGGACTCAACCTGCGCGGCCTGACTTTTCCCGCCCAGCTCTCCGAGGATCAGCGCGGCGTGTTGCTGCCCTCGCTGCAGCAGCGGCTCTGGCCCGCGGAACTGCCCGCGCACAAGGCCCGGCTTAAGGGCCTGGGCGACTCCCACTGGGAATTCCTGAGTGAACGCTGGCTGCTGGAGCCGCTGGAGCTGCGCCACGACGACGCCCGGCTCTTAGTGGACCGGGACGAGCGCCGCAGCTGGCTGTTGCTGGCGGAGGACCACCTGCGGCTGGACTGGCGCGGCGACGAGGCCGGCCTGCGGGCGGGCGCCCAGGAACTGGACCAAACAGCCGCCCGGCTGGAGGCCGAACCCGGCCTGGCGCTGGGTCCGGGCGGCGAACGTCTCACGGCCAATCCCTTCCTCTGCGGCAGCGGCTGTCACGTCACCCTGGTGCTGCACCTGCCGGCGCTGGCCTGGTGGGGCCAGGTGGAGGACAGCCTGGATCCGCTCTACGAGCGCGGCCTGAGCTACCGCACCTGGCAGGAGGGCTTCGGCGATTTCCTGGTGCTGGAGAATGTCCGCGGCGAGGATTGGCCGGATCCGGCCGGCCGGGCCGCGGGACCGGCCCAGGCCACGCTGGAGCGACTTTTGGCGGCCGTGGCGGAGCTGGACCACCTGGAACAGGCGGCGCGCGAACAGTTGCGCCGCCACCGCCGGTTGGAGCTGGAGGACAAGCTCCACCGAGCCCTGGCCGCCTGCCGCTCCGCCCGCCTGCTGGGTTATCCTGAGCTGGTGGAACATCTCTCGCTGCTGCGGCTGGGTGCCCAACTGCCGGCCGCCGGCTGGAACCTGCCTGAGCTGCCCGTGCCGGTCACGCCCCTCTTGCTGCGGCTGGCCCCGGCCCACCTGGCGGCGCGCTCCGACGCCGGCCTGGGCGGCAAACAGGCCTCCGCCTTGCGCGCCCGCCTGCTGCGCGCCACGCTGGCCGGCTGACCTCTCCGGCTCTGCTTGATTCACGGGAAGACGCGAAGAAGTCCAAAGTGGAGTGGATGGAATGGCTCATCCGAGCCAGCTGTTTCACTTCCTCCTTCTCTCTTTGGATTTGTTCGCGTCTTCCCGTGCGAATCCCAACCCCCGACCAGACGCTTCCATGACAGGCGGGGCGTCTTCGCGGCCTACCTTGGCGCTGCAGACCGGCAGGCAATCCATGTGGAAGGGATCCGATGAGCACGACGCCGACCAACCGCCTGGCCGGGGCCGCCAGCCCCTACCTGCTGCAGCACGCCCACAACCCCGTGGACTGGTGGCCCTGGGGCGACGAAGCCTTTGCTGAGGCCCGCCGGCGTGACTGCCCGGTCTTTCTCTCCATCGGCTACGCCACCTGCCACTGGTGCCACGTGATGGAGCGCGAGTCCTTCGAGGATGCGGGAATCGCCGCGCGGCTCAACGCGGCCTTCGTCTGCGTCAAGGTGGACCGCGAGGAGCGGCCGGACGTGGACCACGTCTACATGAGCGTCTGCCAGAGCCTGACCGGCTCGGGCGGCTGGCCGCTGACCCTGCTGCTGACGCCGGAGCGCCAGCCCTTCTTCGCGGGCACCTATTTTCCCCCCGTCGGGCGGGGCGGCCGCCCCGGGCTGCAGGACCTGATTCCCCGGGTGGTCGAGCTGTGGGACGGGCAGCGCGGGCGCCTGCTGGAGAGTGCCCGGGCCATCACGGCCGAGCTGGCGCGCGCCGGCGAGTGGGAGCCCGCCTCCGGCCCCAATGCCACGCCCGCGGCCTGGGCCGGGCAGCTGCGCAGCGGACTGGAGCGTTTGAAGGCCCGCCACGACCCGCGCCACGGCGGCTTCGGGCCGGCGCCCAAGTTCCCCATGCCCCAGCACCTGCTGCTGCTGCTGCGCGCCGGACGGCGCGGCGACGGCGCGGCCGGGGAGATGGCCCGCCACACCCTGCTGGCCATGGGCCGGGGCGGCCTGCAGGACCAGCTGGGCGGCGGCTTCCACCGCTATTCCACCGACGCGCGCTGGCGCGTGCCCCACTTCGAGAAGATGCTCTACGACCAGGCCCTGCTGGCCCTGGCGCTCTGCCAAGCGCTGGAGGATCCGGCGGGGACGGGGGACGAGCGGGCCGAGCTGCGCACGAGCCTGGGCCGGCTGTTGGAGTACCTGCGGCGCGATCTGCAGCTGCCCGGCGGTGGCTTTGCCTGCGGCGAGGACGCGGACAGCGAGGGCGAGGAGGGGCGCTTCTACCTCTGGGGCCTGGCCGAGCTGCGCGAGCTCCTGCCGCCGGACGAGCTGGCCGTGGCCGTGCCGGCCTGGCAGGTGAGCGAGGACGGCAATTGGAACGACGAGGCCAGCGGCCGGGCGGACCCGCGCAACATCCTGCACCGCGTGCCGGACGCGCACCCGCTGTCGGATTCGTCTCACGAGCTGTTGGAGTCGGCGCGGAGCCGGCTGTTGGCGGCGCGTGCGCTGCGGGTGCGCCCCCAGCGCGACGACAAGGTGCTGGCCGACTGGAACGGCCTGGCCGTGGCCGCGCTGGCCCGGGCCGCCGCCTGTCCGGCCGCCGGGGAGGCCGGGATGCGCCTCGAGTGGCGACGGGCCGCGGAACAGGCGGCGCGCTTCGTGCTGGCCGAATTGGACGGCGCGGCGGGCCTGCGGCACCGCTGGCACCGGGGCCGGGCGGGCGTGGAGGGTCAGCTGGACGACCACGCCTTCCTGATCTGGGGCCTGCTGGAGCTGGCCGCCCACGCCGGCGGCGGCGCCTGGCTGGAGCAGGCCCTGCGCCTGCAGGCGGAGCAGGACCGGCTCTTTCTGGACCCGGCCGGCCTCTACCGCATGACCCGGCCGGGGGGCGACCTGCCGGTGCGGCCGCTGGAGGTGACGGACGGCGCCCTGCCCTGCGGCAACTCGGTCAGCGCCCACAATCTGATCCGGCTGGCCCGCCTGCTGGACCGCGACGAGTTCCTCGGGCAGGCCCAGCGTTTGTTGGCCGCGCTGGCCGGCCGGCTGGCGCTGGATTCGGGCGGCCACAGCTGGGCCCTGGCGGCCTGCCAGTTGCTTGAAGAGGCCGGTCGCCGGCTGATCTGCGTGGGCCGTCCGGAGGACCCGCGCTTGGCCGCCTTGTTGGAAAGCGCCTGGGCTGGCCGGGGGGCCGGCCTGGAGCGGCTGACCCTGGATCCCGCCCAGGCGGCTCGGCTGACGCCTGGCGTGGGCCTGCTGGAGGAGCGCCCCGCCGCCTGGCTCTGCGACGCGGCGGGCTGCCGGCCGCCCACGGAGGATCCTCGTCAGCTGCAGGCCTGGCTGGGGAGCTGAAGCCGGGCGGGTCCGGGGACTTCCGCCGGACGGCGCGATTCAGCATCTTCCGACACCACGCAAAGCCGCGTGCCGCGCGCCATTCGCGCCGGCCGCAGAAAAGGAATCGGCATGCACAGCAAGTTTTCGGCCCACGTGCAGAAGGTGATCCAATACTCGCGCGAGGAGGCGCTGCGCCTGGGCCACGACAACATCGGCACCGAGCACATGCTGCTGGGCATTGTGCGGCTGGGTGAAGGGGTTGCCGTCCAGATCCTGCAGAACCTGGAAGCCGAGCCCGGCCTGATCCGGGAGCGCATCCTGGAGCGGGTGGAGTCCAACGAGAACCTGATGAAGATCGGCAACATCCCCTTCACCAAGAAGGCGGAGCGCGTGCTCAAGGTCACCTACCTGGAGGGGCGGAGCTTCAACGCCGAACAAGTGGGCACGGAGCATCTGCTGCTGGCCATTTCGAAGGAGGACGACGGGGTGGCCGGCGAGGTGCTGGGCTCCTTCGGCATCACCTATTCGGCCATCCGCGAGCAGGTGGAGGCGCTGAGCGGCGGCGCGGCCGCCGAGGCGGCGGAAGGCAAGCCGGCCTCCAAGAGCAAGACCCCGGCGCTGGACCACTTCGGCCGCGACTTGACCCAGATGGCCCGCGAGGGCAAGCTGGACCCGATCATCGGCCGCGAACATGAAATCGAGCGCGTGGCCCAGATCCTCAGCCGGCGCAAGAAGAACAACCCCGTGCTCATCGGCGACCCGGGCGTGGGCAAGACGGCCATCGCCGAGGGCCTGGCCCTGCGGATCATCGAGCGCAAGGTCAGCCGCGTGCTCTACGACAAGCGCGTGGTGGCCCTGGACCTGGGCGCCCTGGTGGCCGGCACCAAGTACCGCGGCCAGTTCGAGGAGCGCATCAAGAGCGTGATGACCGAGCTGGAGAAGAACCGCAACATCATCGTCTTCCTGGACGAGCTGCACACCATCGTTGGCGCCGGCTCGGCCTCGGGCAGCCTGGACGCCTCCAACATGTTCAAGCCCGCCCTGGCCCGGGGCGAACTGCAGTGCATCGGCGCCACCACCCTGGACGAGTACCGCCAGCACATCGAGAAGGACGGCGCGCTGGAGCGCCGCTTCCAGAAGATCATGGTGGAGGCCACGGGCGTGGAGGAGACCGTGCGGATCCTGATGGGCCTGAAGTCCAAGTACGAGGAGCACCACGGCATCCGCTACACGGACGAGGCGATCCAGCAGGCCGTGATCCTCAGCGACCGCTACATCAGCGACCGCATGCTGCCCGACAAGGCCATCGACGTGCTGGACGAGACGGGCAGCCGCATCCACCTGGCGCACGTGGTGGTCCCTGAGGGCCTGGTGGAGCTGGAAGAGCGCATCGAGCAGCTCAACCACGACAAGGAAGCCATGGTCGAGCAGCAGAACTACGAGCGTGCCGCGGAGATCCGCGACCAGAAACACAAGTGCGAGGCCGAGCTGAAGGTCGTCCGCGAGGAGTGGGAGCGCGAGCGGATCGCCTGCGCCGTGGAGGTGGGGCCGGAGGACGTGGCCGCCGTGGTCAGCCAGATGACGGGCATCCCCGTCGAGCGGGTCACCCTGGACGAGTCCGGCCGCCTGCTCAAGCTGCACGAGGCGCTGGGCCGGCGGATCATCGGCCAGGCCGACGCCATCGACCGCCTCTGCCGCAGCATCCGGCGCAGCCGCGCGGGCTTCAAGAGCAGCGAGCGCCCCATCGGCAGCTACCTGTTCCTCGGGCCCACGGGCATCGGCAAGACCGAACTGGCCAAGGTGTTGGCCGAGGTGATGTTCGGCGACGAGAACGCGCTGATCCGGGTGGACATGAGCGAGTACATGGAGAAGTTCGCCGTCAGCCGGCTGATCGGCGCGCCCCCCGGCTACGTGGGCTTCGAGGAAGGCGGCCAGCTGACGGAGAAGGTCCGCCGCCGGCCCTACTCGATCATCCTGCTGGACGAGGTGGAGAAGGCCCACCCGGAGGTCTTCAACCTGCTGCTGCAGGTGCTGGACGACGGGCGCCTGACGGACTCCACCGGCCGCAAGGTGGACTTCCGCAACACGATCATCATCATGACCTCGAACATGGGCACGCGCGAGCTGGTCAAGGAGACGTCCATCGGCTTCGGCGGCGAGGGCCTGGACCTGCCGGGCTACGAGTCCATGAAGTCCGACATCACCAAGGAAGCCAAGCGCCACTTCCGGCCCGAGTTCCTCAACCGGCTGGATGAGCTGATCGTCTTCCGCATGCTGGACCGCACGGACGTGAACCAGATCGTCCGCCTGATGATGGACGACCTGCGCCGGCGGATGGGCGCGCGAGGTTTCCAGATCGTGCTCAGCGACGAGGCCATCGACCTGCTGGTGGTGGAGGGTTGGAGCCCGGCCACGGGCGTGCGCCCGCTGCGCCGGATCATCGAGCGCCGCATCGAGGACCCCATCGCCGAGGAGGTGCTCAAGGGTGAGTTCACCGCCGGCGGCACGGTGCTGGTCAGCGTGCGCGACAACGAGCTGGTCTTCCGCGAGTCCCGCCTGCAGGCCCCGGACGCCGAGGGTCCGCGGATCCTGCCGGCCCCGGAAGAGCCCGTGGCGGGCTGAGCGCACCCACTCAACGATCGTTTGCCGGCGGCACCAGCCGCCGGCTTGCGTTGGAGACCCATGAGCACGAGCGGCGAGACGGAAATCCTGCGCATCGAGAGCGTGGCCTTCGGGGGCCAGGGCGTGACCCGGGCCGCCTCCGGCCGCGTGCTCTTCGTGCGCGGCGGCCTGCCCGGCGACCGGGTGGAGGTGCGGGTGGGCAAGGGCCGGCGCCGGCATGCGGAGGCGCGCCTGCTGCGGCTGGTGGAGCCCTCCCCCGAGCGCGTGGCGGCCCGTTGCGCGCACCAGGGCGTCTGCGGCGGCTGTCCGCTGCAGGGGCTGGACTACCAGGCCCAACTGCGCGAGAAGCAGGCCATGGTGACCGACGCCTGGCAGCGCATCGGCGGGTTGGCCGTGGAGCGCGTGGATCCCATCCTGCCCGCGGAGCGGCTCTTCGAGTACCGCAACAAGATGGAGTTCGGCTTCTCGGACCAGGCCTGGACAGAGACGCCCGACCCGGAGCGCCCGGCGGAGTTCGGGCTGGGCCAGCACGTGCCCGGCATCTACAGCAAGGTCTTCGATCTGCTGGAGTGCCACCTGCAGAGCCCCTGGACGGCCCGCCTGCTGGCGGAGATCCGCGCCTTCGTGCGCACGGAGGGCGGCGGCTCCGAAGCGGTCTGGAACGTGCGCACCCAGCAGGGCTACTGGCGCTTCGTCGTGCTGCGTGAATCGCGGGCCACGGGCGAGCGCCTGCTCAACCTGGTGGTGAACGCGGCCGGCGACCTGCGGGTGGAGGCGCTGGCCGCCCGGTTGCTGGAGCGCCTGCCCGGCGTACTGAGCGGGATCGTCAGCACGGTGCACGCGGGCAGCGGCATGGTGGCCACGGGCCGGCTGGACCGCGTGCTGCACGGGGATGGCCTGCTGCGCGAGCGGCTGAGCGGGCTGACCTTCGAGCTGGCGCCCCAGGCCTTTTTCCAGACCAACACCGAGCAGGCCGAGCGGCTCTTCGCCCTGGTGCGCGAACACGTGGGCGCGGAGCCGGTGCGGACCCTGCTGGACCTCTACTGCGGCACCGGGGCCATTGCCCTGCTGCTGGCGGACCGCGCCCAGCACGTGACGGGCGTGGAGCTGGTGCCCGAGGCCGTGGCCTCCGCCCGGCGCCAGGCGGAACTCAACGGACTGGCGGAGCGGGTGGAGTTCCACTGCGGCGACGTGCTGGACCTGCTGCGCAGCCAGGCCCTGCCGAAGCCCGAGGTGGTGGTGGTGGATCCGCCCCGGGGCGGCCTGCACGCCAAGGTGGTGGCGCACCTGCTGGAGTTGGCGCCGCGCCGGCTGGTCTACGTGAGCTGCAATCCGGCCACCCAGGCCCGGGACGCGGCCCTGCTGGTGGCGGGCGGCTACCGCCCCCTGCGCCTCTCGCCCGTGGACATGTTCCCGCACACCTTCCACGTGGAAGCGGTGGCGACCTTCGAGCGCGTCGGGTAGCGCCGGGGAGAGCCACCACAGAGGCACAGAGGCACAGTGATTGGATTGGATTTGCTTGGGTTGGAGATGACTTGTCCGAGCGCGTCGGGTAGCGCCGGGGAAGAACCACCACAGAGGCACAGAGGCACAGAGATTGGATTGGAATTGCCTGGGTTGGGCGTGACTCGTTCGAGCGTCTGGTTGAGCACCAAGGCTCAAAGGCTCGAAGAAGATTGTGTCATGTGAGGTGAAGGCCTTCAGGCCTGAACCAGAACCAGGTGGTGACGCCGTCAGGCGGAACCAACTACGTGGTTTCAGGAAGTCCAAACGCCGGCTAGCGGAAGGCCGCCGCGAGGTGGCCTGACTCTAGCCGCTGAGAAAAAGCGCCTCTTTGGCTCCACCTTTCTGGCGCCAGCAGAAAGGTGGAAAACAAGGCACCCGGCAGATGCCTGGGACGCGGTGAACCCCCGTCCCAACCTTCCCCCTGCAGGGGGAAGGGGCGCTGCCGGGATGACGAACGGGCGATTCGCCCGTGGCTGAGCCAGGAAGAAGAGAGTGGGGAGTGGAGCCCGATGTACCTGCAACACCTGGATAAGCTGCTGGAGGGCTGCGCGGACAAGCGCGTTGCCGTAGTGGGCGACCTGATGCTGGACCGCTACATCTGGGGCAAGGTGGAACGCATCAGCCCGGAGGCGCCGGTGCCCGTGGTCAACGTGGTGCGCCGCAGCCACAGCCTGGGCGGCAGCGCCAACGTGGTGCACAACCTGCGGGCGCTGGGCGCCGTGGCCATCCCCTTTGGCGTCGTGGGAGCGGATCCCGCCGCCGAGCTCGTGCTGGGCCTTCTGCGCGAGGCGGGGATCTCCACCCAGGGCGTGCTCAAGGACGAAGCGCGCCCCACCACCTCCAAGACACGGATCATCGCCCACGAACAGCACGTGACCCGGATCGACGAGGAGAGCACCTCGCCCTTGCGCGACAGCCTGCGCCAGGAGCTGGTGGCCCGGCTGACGGCCCTGCTGCCGGAGCTGGACGCCCTCATCTTCGAGGATTACGACAAGGGCGTGCTGGATGCGGAGTCCATCGCCGGGCTGCGGGACGCGGCCCGGGCGGCGGGCGTGCTCACCAGCGTGGATCCCAAGCACCGCCAGTTCCACGCCTACGGCGCCGTGGGCCTGTTCAAGCCCAACCTGAAAGAGTTCCTGGGCGCGTTGGGCGCCTCCCGGGTGAGCGAGTCCGAGCTGGAGACCCTGGGCCGCGACTTCCAGCAGCGCAGCGCCTGCACCGAACTGGTGGTGACGCGGGGTTCCCAGGGCATGTCGCTGTTCGACGAGGAGGGCCGCCACAGCACGCTGCCCGCGTTGCGCGGGGCCATCGTGGACGTCTCCGGCGCGGGGGACACGGTGATCGCCGCGCTGACCCTGGCCCGCTGCCAGGGCTACAAGCTCAGCACCGCCGCGCGCTTCGCCAGCCTCTGCGCGGCCCAGGTCTGCGGCGAGCTGGGCGCCGTGCCCGTCAAGACGGACGAGGTCCTGAAGCTCAACGAGTTTCTCGGATAGTCTGGATCGGAATTGGACGGCGCGCCGCGCCAAGTCCCACATTGGCCCGGTCAACACAGAAAGACCACACCATGAATCGTCAGATCTTCCTGCGCGGGAGTTTCCTCCTGCTGGTGCTGCTGTTGCTGGGCTGCGGCGGACGGCCGGAGCCCGCCCCCCTGCCCGCCCTCGAGGACTGGGTGGGCAAGCTCGTCTTGGCCGAGGCGGCCCAGGACCTGCTGGGCGAACCGCTGGGACCCCGCATCGGCCAACTGCCCGCCGGTCAGCCCGTCCCCGTGCTCGAGCGCAAGGCCGACGAGGCCGGCCAGATCTGGTTGCGCGTGTCCGTGCCGGCGGACTCCCTGACGGGCTGGCTGCCCCAGGAGCGCGTCCACGGGGTCCAGGGGGAGGACGGCCGCATTGCCACGCACTAGCCGCCTTTTTCGGCTGGCCGGGCTGGGCGGCCTGCTGCTCCTGCTGGCAGCCCTCCCCGGCGAAGCAGCCCTGCCTGAGCCGGACCTCTACCTGGAACTGGCCCCGGGAGGCGCCGCCGGCCTGGCCCGGGACTTCCCGGAATTGCGAATTACGCCCCTGCTGCCCGCGCCCCTCATGCGGAAGCTGGGCCTGCCCGACTGGGTCCGGGCCCGCCCGCCGGCCGGCGCGCCGGACCTGCTGGCGCGCCTGCGCGGACACGCCGCCGTGCGGCTGGCCGAACCCGTCCCGCTGTTCCGCACCTCCGCCTGGGTGGCCGACGACCCCGCCCTGCGCGCCCAGTGGCATCTGGAGCGGCTGGGGGCCGTGGCGGCCTGGCAGCGCTCCCGGGGTGGCCCCGCCGCGGTGGTGGGAATCGTGGACACGGGCGTGGACTGGCGGCACCCGGACCTGGCTGCCGGCATCCACGTCAACCCGGGGGAGGACCTGGACGGGGACGGCCGCTGGAGCGAGTCCGACGGGAACGGCCTGGACGACGACCTGAACGGCCTGGTGGACGACGGCGTGGGCTGGGATCTGGTGGACCTGCCGCCCGAAGTGCTTTGGCCCGGCGAGGACGGCGAGCCCGCGGACAACGACCCCGCGGATTTCAACGGCCACGGCACCCACTGCGCGGGCGACGCCGCCGCCGTGGGCTACAACGGGCTGGGCGTGGCCTCGCCGGCCCCGGCCGCCCGGATCCTGCCCATCCGCGCCGGCTATACGGGCACCGACGGAATGGGCTACGTCAGCCATGGCCTGGAGGGCATGCTGCTGGCGGCGGCCTCGGGTGCCCGGGTGATCTCCATGAGCTTTGGCGGGCCGGGCGGCGGGACGCTCTGGCAGCAGGCCGTGACCACGCTGCACGCCCAGGGCGTGGTGCTGCTGGCCGCGGCGGGCAACGAAAACAGCACCCAGCGCAGCTACCCCGCGGCCTTCGACGAGGTCATCGCCGTGGGCGCCACGGATCCGGCCGACCAGCGCGCGGACTTTTCCAACTACGGCAGCTGGGTGGATCTGGCGGCCCCGGGAGTCGCGATCCTCTCCACGGCGACCGGCGGCGGCTACACGGTCATGCAGGGCACGTCCATGGCCACGCCCGTGGCGGCCGGCGTGGCTGCGCAGGTCCTGGCGGTCCATCCCGACTGGGGCGCTGGCGACGTGCTGGCCCGGCTGGCGGCCACGGCCGAAGCGCTGCCCGGTCAACAGTTGGGCGCGGGCCGGGTGGACGCCGCCCGGGCGCTGGCGCCCGAGGCCTGGGTGGAAGCGCTGGGCGTGGCGGGCAGCGGGCGGCTGCCGGTGAACACGCCGGGCCGGCTGCGGCTGGCCGTCCATGCCGGGGAGCGCGCCCTGGCGCAGGGCGTGCTGGAAGTGACGGGACTGGATCCGCGCCTGCCCTTCGCCACTGTCAGCCTGGAGCTGGGCCAGCTGCGCGCCGGGGAATCGGACACGCTGGAGTTGGAACTGGAGCCGCTCTGGACGGAGCCTGGACTGGCCGAACTCCGCCTGCAGGGGCGGTTGCGGGACGGGGGCGAGGACCACTGGCAGGGCGAGCTGCCGCTGGCCTGCGGTGTCACGGAATTGCTGCTCCTGGAGGGAGATTCCTCAGACAACTGGAGTCTGCTTGGCTGGTATGTTGAGGCCTTGACAAGCCAGGGTCGGGCGCCCGAAGTCCAGCAGTTGGCCTGGAGTTCCGCCGCCGAGCTGCCCTGGAGCCGGGCGCGCCTGCTGCTGCTCTTCAGCGGATCGGACTTGGAGCCCCAGTTCGAGCCGGCCCTGGAGGACAGCCTGCGCGCCTTCCTGACGCGGGGTGGGCGGGCCGTGCTGAGCGGCCAGCGCCTGGCGGGGGCCTTCAGTCCGGCTTTCCTCCAGGAGGCGGCCGGGGCGGGGCTGACGGAAGAGGCGGCGGCCAGCGTGCAGGTCTGGGGCGCCCCCGGGGCGCCGGACGTGGCGGACCTGCACCTCTTGTTGACGGGTTCCGGCGGCGCGGGCAACCAGAGCGACCCGCAGGTGCTGGAGGCCCTGGGCGGCACGCCCCTCTTCACCTGGAACAGCGGCGGCACGCCGCGTCTGGCCGGCCTGCGCGCGCCCGACGGCCGGCTGGACCTCTTGGCCTTCGGTCTGGAGGCCGTGAACGGCGATCCCGAGTGGGGCGCGGATCTGGCCCAGGTGCTGGAGATCCTGCTGCCCCAGGCCACGGTGCTGCCACCCAGGGAACGGCCCCGGGCGGCGGATGGACTGGCCTGCTGGCCCAACCCCTTCAACCCCGCGCTGCAGCTGCGCAACACGGGGTCCCGCCCGCTGCGGCTCAGCGTCCACAACGCGCTGGGCCAGCGCGTGGCCGAGTTGGGGGCGCTGGGGCCCGGAGAGTTTCGCAGCTGGCGGCCCAGTGGGTTGGCCGGCGGACGCTACTGGATTCGTGCGGCGGCGGACGGGCGGGAAGCGAGTCATCCCGTGCTGTGGCTGCCCTGAGGGATGGAAGGGAACACGGGCGCAGCGGCGTCCGGTCGTGAACGGAAGGGAAGGGAAAGGGAGACGCGATGTTGAAGAGTGTTGTACTGGGCCTGCTGCTGCTGGCGGCGGGCGCGCGGGCCGACGTGCTGCATCAGGAGCAGTTCAGCGAGGGCACGGCGGACCTGAGCTGGTTTTCCTCCTGGGGCGAGAGCGCCGATCAGGTGGCCGTGGACTGGATGACCGGCAACCCGTCCGCCGACGGCTTCATCGGCACGCTGGGCAACGGCCTCTCCGGCGGCGGCGTGGGCACGGCGCTGGTGGACGCGCCGGACCTGACGGACTATCAGCTCAGCGCCCAGGTCTACCTTGTGCCGGGTACCACGCACTACCGCGGCATCGTCGGCCGGGCCACGGAATTCACCACCGACACCACCAGTACCTGGGGGTTCTACGCCTTCGTGGCGGACCTCTCGGAGGGCACGGGCATGGGCGACGAGCGCCTGATGCTGCGAAAGTGGCTGCCCGGCGGCACGGCCATGACCACCATCAAGGTTTGGACCCGCGCCGAGCTGGGCGACCTCTACCCGGCGACCGAGGGCTGGTACAACCTGGGCATGGCCTTCGCAGGCAGCCAGATCACCTGCTCGCTCAACGGCCAGACCCTGCCCGACGGCACCAGGAGCGACGACGCCTTCACGGGCGGCGGCTTCGGCGTCTACTACTTCGACTTCGCCGACATGGACGGCCACCTGAGTTTCGACGACGTGCTGGTGGAGGGCGAGACCCGCGTGGACCGGCCGGTGACGCCCGCCGGGCTGGCGCTGGGCAACCCCTGGCCCAATCCCTTCAACCCCTCTGTCCGGGTGCCCGTGCAGCTGGAGCGCGCCGCGCGGCTCACGGCCCGGGTCTACGATCTGGGCGGACGGCTGGTCTCCACGCTGGCGGACGGTCAGTGGGCCGCCGGCCTGCACGAGCTGCACTGGAACGGCCAGGACGCCGCCGGCCGCCCCGCGGCCAGCGGGCTCTACCTGCTGCGCGTGGAGTCCGCGGGCACCACCCGTGAGACGCGCCTGACCCTGCTGCGCTGACGCCGGCGCCGCGCCGCTGCCCCGCTGGGCCGGGGAGCCACGTTCGACATGCATTCCGCTGGACCCGGGGGCCGTGCGCCCCCGGGTTTCCCCCACATCCGGAGCGACCCGCCATGCCGGGAGCCCTGCTGGTCCTGTTGATCCTGCTGGCCGCGCCCCTGCGGGCGGCGGAAACCGGCAAGCTGCTGCTGAGTGTCACCAGCCAGGGCCAGGCCCTGCCCGGCGCCAACGTCTGCTGTCTGGAGCCGCGGATGGGCGCCGCCACGGATCTGGCGGGACAGGCCGTGCTGCTGGGCCTGCCGCCCGGCCGGCGCCGGTTCCGCGTCACCTACGTGGGCTGCCAGCCCGTGCTGGCGGAGGCCTGGATCGTCTCCCACCTGACCACGCGCCTGAACGTGGAGCTGGTCCCGGCCGTGCTGGAGGCCGAGGAACTGGTGGTGCGGGCGGACCCGCGGGCCCTGCCCCTGGACCGCACGGCGCACATGGCCGTGATGGACGGCGAGGGTCTGCAGGACATGGCCCTGCGCGGCCTGTCCGCGGCCCTGACCCTGGAGGCCGGGATCACGCGTGACGAGAGCGGCGGCCTGCACGTGCGCGGCGGGCGCGCGGGCGAACTCAAATTCCTGGTGGACGGCGTGGAGGTGCAGGATCCCTGGTCCGGCACCTTCCAGGGGCTGGTGAACGAGGACGAGGTCCAGGAGCTGGTGCTGGTGGCCGGCGCCTTCAACGCCGAGTACGGCGACGCCATGAGCGGCGTGGTGAACATCGTCAGCCGCCAGGGCGCACCCCGGCCCGGCGTCCGCGTGCGCCACGAGAGCGTGGGGCTGTTGGCCTCGCCCTGGCGCCGCGCCCAGCCCTTTGCCGCCGTGCGCGACGAGGAACTCTACCGCGAGCGCCGGCTGGCGGACTGGAGCGCGCCCCGCGCCTCCGACCTGCTGCTGGACCTGCCGGGCCGTACCCAACTCAGCCTGTTCGGGCCGCTGGCCGCCGGCTGGGAGGGCCGGGCCGCCTGGCTCAACCACGCCGAGTCCAGCCACCTGCCCCACGGCTACCTGCGCGAAGGCGACCTCCGGCTGGGCCTGGGCCGGGCCCTGCCCAGCGGCGGCCGGCTGGACCTCGCCTGGGAGCGCGCACGGGCCGAGGAGCTGGAGTACGACCACCGCTGGAAGTACCTGCCCGGGAACCAGGCCCGCCAGCGGCGCAGCCAGGACCGTGCCCAGGCGGTCTGGACCCGCTCGTGGTCCGCGCGCCTGCTGGGCAGCGCGCGCCTGTCCTGGCAGCGCCACGCCGCCTGGTCGGGCGTGCTGGACGCCACGGGCGCGGCCCTGGATCCGGGCTTGCTCGAGCGTCCGCTGCTGCGCGCCCAGCAGGACTTCTACCAGTCCGGCCATTCTCCCGACCAGTCCGACCGCACGACGACCCAGTGGCGCCTGGGCCTGGACGCGCTGCTCCAGGCGGGCACGCACCACGAGTGGAAGGCCGGGCTGGACCTGCGCCGGGACGACCTCGAGCAGGTGGCGCGGCACAATCTCTGGAGCCGGTCGACGGACTTGTCCGAGATCTACCTGGAGGATCGCGTGCGGGCCCGGCCGCTCCAGGCGGCCCTCTTCCTGCAGGACAAGCTCGAGTACCCGCACCTGGTGGTGAATGCCGGGCTGCGCCTGGACTGGCGCGACCCCGACACGGACTGGCTGCCCGATCCGCTCCAGCCCTGGGTGGAGGAGGCCGGCCAGGTGGAGCTGGCGCGCGCCACGGCCGTTCCGGCCCAGTGGGCGCTCTCGCCCCGGCTGGGCCTGGCCTTCCCCTTCGCCGACGAGGCCGTGCTCCACGCGGCCTGGGGGCACTTCCTGCAGTTCGCCCCGCTCGCGGCCCTCTATTCCAACCGCGGGCTGAACCTCGACTACACGCTGGTGCCGCTGATGGGCAACCCGCGCGTCCAACCCCAGCGCACCACGGCCTGGGAGCTGGGCCTCAACCGCCGGCTGCCCGGCGGCGGCGAGCTGGGCCTCTCCGCGTGGTACAAGGACCTGCGCCACCTGCTCTCCACCCGCCAGGTGATCCAGTACACGGAGCCCTTCTTCGTTTACGCCAACACGGACTACGCCAACGTGCGCGGCGTGGATCTGAGCTGGAGCCGGCCGCTGGCCCTGGCCCGCGGGGCGCGCCTGAGCCTGGACTACACCTGGATGAGCGCGCGGGGCAACGGCGCCGAGCCCGAGAGCGGCGTTATCCGGGCCCGGGACGGCCAGGAGGAGGAGTTCAACGAATTCCCGCTGGACTACGAACAGGCCCACGACCTGGCGGCGCGCCTGAGCGTGACCCTGTCCGGCGGACTGTCCGCCGAGCTGGCCGCCCAGGCCGGCAGCGGGCTGCCCTACACGCCCTACGTCGACGTGGGCGTGGAGGTCCCCACCAATTCGGCGCGCCGGCCCTGGGTGCTGCGCACCGACGCGGCCCTGCGCTGGTCGCGGCCGTTTGGCCGCCTGCGCGCGGAGGCCTGGCTGGCGGTGGAGAATCTGCTGGACCGCCGCAACGTGGTGCGCGTCCATCCCAGCACGGGCAAGCCCTTCGACGATCCGCGCGGGCTGATCGGCTCGACGCTGGACGCGCTGCACGACCCCTCCCGCGTGGAGGCGCCCCGGCAGATCCGCCTGGGCCTGGATCTTTCCCTGTGACGGAGGGCCCATGAACCGCTTCCTGCCCGTCGGCCTGCTCTTTCTGGCCCTGTCCGCCCGGGCCGAGGACTGCCTGCGCTGCCACGCCTTCATTCCGCAGGTCTCGCGCAAGGCCCTGCACGAGGCCCGCGCGCGCGGCACGGCCGAGTTGGGCGACAACGCCATCTCGGTCCAGGACCGCGGCCAGCTGAGCAACTTCGGCTCCAACTTCGGCGACATGAGCGACTACCACGTCTGGAGCACGGAGAGCCTGCACTGGCCGCGCGAGGCCAACAGCGAGACGCACTACGGCTTCGGACTGGGTCTGGTGGTGGCCGCCCGGGACAACGTGGTGGAGAGCTGCATGAACTCCATCGCCGGGATCCGCGAGTGGACGCCGGTGGCCGGCAGCCTGGGCGGCCTGTTCAGCGGGGCGCTGCGCGCCAGCGACGAGACCCCCTACATGGCGCACTCCCACCTGCCCGAGACCTGGCCCGCCCCGGGCTGGCCCGGACCCTGGCGGCAGGAGTATCGCTTCGTGCCCGTGCCGGGTTCGCCCACCCAGGCGGTACCCGGCGAGTTCACCAGCGACAGCGACAGCTGGTGCCGCTTCGACGACCGCCAGAACCCGCGCGGCGCCCTGGGCCTGGAGGTTGCCCAGAGCGGCTTCAGCTACGGCCGGCCCTACGCCGACGACCACCTCTTCTGGCGCAGCGTGATCCACAACCGCTCGGGGCAGCGGCTGGATTCGCTCTACGCCGGCTACTACGTGGCCTTCCGCCCGGACTTCGACTTCGTGGACCGGATCGGCACGCTCTCCACGGCCGAGCTGGGCCTGCCCTACGGGCGCGCGAACGACGTGGTCTACGTCTGGGACGTGAACGCGCAGAACGACGGCGCCTGGGCCGGCAACGACCTGCCGCCCGGCATCCCGGCCCTGCTGCTGACGGAGACGCCGCGCGACCTCGGGGTGACGGACTTCCACTGGTTCAAGGCCGATCAGCGGCCCCAGACCGACGAGGAGCAGTGGGCCGTGATCAGCTCCCAGCCGGAGCTGGCGGACAGCGCTGCGCTCTGGTTCCACTCGCCGAATGGCCGCGGACGGCTGGACTCTTGCGACGACGGCGAGCAGGAGCAGGCCTTCGGCGCCGGCACGCGGCTCAACTTCCTGGTGATGAGCGGACCCTTCAGCCTGGACCCCGGCGACAGCGTGGTCAGCGCCTGCGCGGCCGTGCTGGGGGAGGGCGGCGCGACGCCCGGCCAGCCGGACCTGGCGGACCTGCGCGCGAACCTGGCGGACGCCTGGGACATGTACTGGCGCACGCGCTACTCCGGCCCGGGCGCCCCGCCCCAGCCCGAGCTGGGCGGCCGCGCCCTGCCCGGCGGGGCCCGCCTCTGGTGGGGCGCCGACCCCAGCGAGAGTGCCGCCGACTTCGAGGGCTATCGCGTCTACCGCAGTCTGGACGGCGGCCAGAGCTGGGGCGACCCCATCACCGACTCCCGCGGGCGGCGCGTGGCCTGGGCGCCCCTGGCCACCTTCGACAAGGTGGACGGCATCCAGGGCGAGGATCCCAACGGCTTCACCTTCCTGGGCCGCGACAGCGGGCTGGCCTACTCCTACACGGACCCGGGCCGGACGGAGGGCCTGGAGACCTGGTATTGTGTCACGGCCTACACCACCGGACGCGAGGACGACGCCGAGGACGTGCACGTGCCCTCCATCGAGAACCCGCTGGGCCGCTCGGCGGAGGATTCGCACACCGTGGTGCTGCGGCCCGGCGCGCCGGCCTCGGACCTGGAGCCCCTGCCGGAGGACGTGCAGTGGCTGCTGCCCACGGGCGGGCGGCTCTGCGACGCCCGGGTGGGCCTGGACCTGCTGGATCCCTGGCTGCAGCGCGCGGCGGACTGGCGCCTGGACTTCGCCGCACCCGCGGCGGGGGACTCCGTGCCGCGCTTCCAGCTGGTCTGCGAGAGCACGGGGGACACGCTGCTGCGCGACCTGCGCGTCCCCGCGGCCGGCGATCCGCCCCTGCCCCAGGTGGACGGGTTCCGGCTGGTGATCGAGGATGTGACGCCGGGCGCCGCCGCGCTGGGCTGGAACGTCGGCAGCCCCTGCACCTTCGATTGGTGGATGGACGACCGCACCGGGCTGGTCAACGAGTACCCCGAGTACGTGCTGGGCGCGGACGACTGGCGCCTGGAGGTGCGCGAGCCGGGCGACACGGTGGACCTGCCCGTCTACCTGTACTACTACCTGGGTCAGGACACCACGCTGAGCGGACCGCCCAGCCCGGCGCCGTTGCGCGCCTGGCGCCGGCCGCTGGACTCGGAGGAGTGGCTGGACGTCTCCACCCACGTCTGGGCCGAGGATCTGCGCCTCTACTTCCCCGACCTGGAGACCTTGAGTCCGCTGGGCTGGGATCTCATTCCCGGCGGGCTGGCGGGCAGCCGCGAGCACGCCAACTGGGAGACCTACTCCGACGCCCTGGTGCTGCGCGACTCCGACGCCATCCCCTGCGCTTCCGAGATCCTGATCAAGACCAACAATTTCGACTGGGTGCAGGACGCGGCGGGCGACACCCTGCGCGGCGTGGCGCCCAATCCGGGCGACCAGTTCACCGTGCTGACGCGCAAGCCGCTGCGCGCCGGCGTGAGCTACCGCTTCCACACCGCGCCCCCCGCCCGGCAGGCCCAGGCCCCGGCCCTGCGCGTGCGCACGGTGCCCGATCCCTACGTGGCCAGCCACGCCGGCGAGGCCGGGACGGGCGGCCACCGGCTGCAGTTCACGGGCCTGCCCGGCCGCTGCACGATCCGCATCTACACGCCGGCCGGGGACTGGGTGCGCACGCTGGAGCACGCCGACCCCACCCGCGACACGCTGGACTGGGACCTGCGCAATGCCGACCGCCAGCACGTGGCCTACGGGCTCTATGTGTTCCACGTGCGCGACGAGCACGGCCGCGAGCAGACCGGCCGCTTCCTGATCATCCGCTGAGGTCACCATGCGAGGACGGCTCTTCATCCTGTTGCTGCTGGGTCTGGCCCTGAGCCCGCCCGCGTCGGCCTTCCGGCGCGCGGGCACCTCGGGGGCGACCTTTCTCAAACTGGTCCAAGACGCGCGTTCCGCCGGTCTGGCCGGGGCCACGGCCGCGCTGCCCGGCGCCTTCCAGGGCCGCTGGCCGGGTCCGGGCAACGCCTTCGTCAACCCCGCCGGCCCGGCGGGCGGACTGGAACGCTCGCTCAGCCTGTCCCAGGAGCGGCGCTTCGCCGAGATCCGCCACGGCCTGCTCCAGGCCAGCTGGCCGCTGTCCGAGAAGAGCGCGCTGCTGGCCGGGGCCAACTGGCTGACGGTGCCCGAGCAGGAGATCACCACCCTGGAGCAGCCCGAGGGCACGGGTGCGAGCTACGCCTACCGCGACCTGAGCCTCGAGCTGGGGCTCTCCACCCGGCTGACCGACCGGCTCTCCGTGGGCGGGACCGTGCGCTGGATCCGCCAGGAGCTGCACCGGGAGAAGGCCGAAGGTCCGGCCCTGGACCTGGGCCTGCTGTTGGAGACCGGCTGGCGCGACCTGCGGCTGGGCATGGCCCTCTCCAACTTCGGGCCGCGCCTGAGCCTGGCGGGCGAGGATCTGCTGCTCCCCAGCGCCGACGGCCGTCCGGCGCAGCTGGACGTGGAGGAGTTCGCGCTGCCCCTCTTGTTCCGCGTGGCGCTCTCCGACCGCCTCTGGAGCCGGGGCGAGCAGCGCGTGCTGGGCCTGTTGCAGGCCGAGCATCCCAACGACGGGCGCGAGAACCTGCGGGCCGGGCTGGAGTACGCCTGGCGCGAACAGCTCTACTTGCGGGTGGGCCGCTACTTCCGCCGGGACCTGGAGCAGGCCGCGCTGGGCGTGGGTTTCGTGCTGCCCCTGCCGGACCGCCAGCGCCTGGTGCTGGACTACGCCTGGACCTCCCAGCAGCGCCTGCAGGGCACGCACCTGCTGAGCGCCAGCCTGCTCTATTAGGCTTGGCGGGGGCTGTCTGAACAAAAACAGGGCGGGGCCTTGGATTGCCGCCCGCGCCTGCGTTCCTTTCGCCGCACCGCAGACCGCCAGCGACCGGTGCGGAAAGGATCTCGCCATGCCCAGCAACACGGCCTCCGAGCGGGTGACCCGGCAGATCCGGGTCGTGGCCGAGCCCCAGTATCTGCCGCACTACTCCGAACCCGAGAACGACCACTACGTCTATTCCTACCGCATCCGCATCCGCAACGAGTCCCCCCGCACCGTGATGGTGGCCGCGCGCCATTGGCTGATCATCGACACGGACGGCAACCGCGACGTGGTGGACGGCCTGGGCGTCGTGGGCGAGCAGCCCGTCCTCGAGCCGGGGATGGATTTCGAGTACAGCAGCTTCTGCCCGCTGTCCTGCACCTTCGGGACCATGGAGGGCTGGTACGAGGTGGTGGGCGAGGAGGGCGAGCGCTTCCAGGTGGAGATCGGGCGCTTCTATCTGGTGGCCCGGCCGGACGAAGAGCTGGAGCAGGTCAGCTGAGCGGCTGCCCGACTGGAATTCCCAACCCGCTGCGGCGGGTTTTTTCATGCTGGGGGGAGGTGGAGACCAGCGGAGCGGGCAACGCGGGCAGGCGGTGATTCGTCCGGGAGCGTGGGAGCGGACGGAGGAGGAGCGGGCTAAAAAGTCGAAAGGGCCGACCTGGGTGGGTCAGCCCTTCCGATTGTGCCCTAAAACCTGCTTTGTGGGGATGTAAAGCAGTAAAAGAAGGAGCTTATGGTCACTCGCCGTGGCGAGGAAACGTCGTTCTCCAAAATGCCGTGCTGTTGGGGTGCTGTTTTTGCTATTGCCCGAAGGACAGGCCAAGAGTATCACTTGCGGCGGAACCGCGCAAGGCGATTCACGGAAAAATGCCGGCCGGCGGGAAAAAACTTTGGAACCACGTAGAGCGGGGATGGGCGCAGGGTTTGGACGCTCTCCTTACCTTGGACCCCGCGACGCTGCCGCCGGACCTGGTCCGGCGCCGCGTCCGCACGGATCATCCGCCGGTCGGACGCCCTCCGGCCGCAAACAACAAGGCAGGCATGTCTCACAAACCCATCGTCGCCGTGGTCGGCCGTCCCAACGTGGGCAAGTCCACGCTCTTCAACCGGCTGGCCAAGACCCGCAAGGCCATCGTGGACGACCAGCCGGGGGTGACCCGCGACCGGCACTACGCCGAGGTCCAGTGGGGGCACCGCGAGTTCATGTTGATGGACACGGGCGGCTTCGTGCCCGAGGGCCACGACATGTTCAACGTGGCCATCCGCGAGCAGGTGGAGGTGGGGCTGGCGGAGTCCGACCTGGTGCTGCTGGTGGTGGACGCCAAGACCGGCGCCACGGAGACCGACCAGGTGCTGGCCCGGATGATCCGGGACACGGGCAAGCCCGCCCTCTTGGTGGTGAACAAGGCCGACAACGAGCGCCTGGAGCTGGAGGCGGCGGAGTTCTGGAAGCTGGGCCTGGACGAACCGCTGCCGGTCTCGGCCATCAGCGGGCGCTTGAGCGGCGACCTGCTGGACCGGGTGGTGGCCCTCTTGCCGGAGCGCGGCGGGTCGGGCCTGGACGGCGACCTGCGCGTGGCAATCATCGGCCGGCCCAACGTGGGCAAGTCCAGCCTGGTGAACCGCCTGCTGGGCGAGGAGCGCGTGATGGTCACACCCGTGGCCGGCACCACGCGGGATTCCATTGACAGCCTGCTGCCCTACAAGGGGTTGCGCTACGTGCTGGTGGACACGGCCGGCCTGCGCCGGCGCACGCGGATCCGCGAAAACGTGGAGTTCTACGCCAGCCTGCGCAGCCAGGCGGCCATCGACAGCGCCGACGTCTGCGTGCTGCTGGTGGACGCCGAAGAGGGCCTGACGCACCAGGACGTCCAAGTGCTGGAGGAGGCCATCACGGCGCGCAAGGGCGTGCTGATCGCGGTGAACAAGTGGGACCTGGTGCCGGACAAGGCGACCAACAGCGCCCGCGACAAGGAGCGGCGCATCCGCGATCAGATCCCCACCCTCTCCTGGGTGGAGGTGGTCTTCATCTCGGCGCTCACCGGGCTGCGCGCGCGCCGGATCCTTGACCTGGCCTGGGAGATCCACCAACGCCACCACCGGCACCTCTTGCGCTCCGAGCTGGAGGCCGTGCTGCTGCCCGAGGTGATCAAGCATCCGCCCGCCTCCCACGGCGGGCGCTGGGTACGCATCGAAGGCGTGCGCCAAGTGCGGGACAATCCGCCCTGGCTCGTCTTCCAGTGCAATTTCCCGGAAGCCCTGGACTCGCATTACGCCCGCTTCCTGGAGAACCGCCTGCGCGGGGCCTTCGACCTGCGCGGCGTGCCCGTGCGGCTGGATTTCCGCCGCCGCCGCGAATTTTTGGAAGCCTTTGGACCCATTCCGCCGGAGGACGAGGTGATGAAGACGGAACGCATGCTGGCCGAGGATGCGCGCAACCGGGACATCGAGGACGACGACTACGAGCTGGATCAGGATGGTGCGCTGGAGCCCCGCGGCCCCCGGGGCCTGGATCCGGACGAGGACGAGGAGGGCGAGGAGGAGGACGGACCGCTGATCTGGGATCCGGACTCGGACGAGCCCTTCGACCCCGAGGAGGAGGAACTCGATCCGGACGAGGACGAGGACTGGAGCGAGGACGGGGACGAAGACGAGACCCGCTGAGCCGGCCCCGCTCCGCGTCGGCCTGATCGGCACCTTCAACCTGGACCGCCTGCTGCTGCAGGTGGAAGGGGAGGAACGCGTCCTGGTCTCGGCGGGCGGGCTGGCCTACAGCCTGCTGGCCCTGCGTTGTCTGCTGCCCGGCGCGACCCTGCTGCCGCTGGCCTGGTTGTCGGAACCGGACGCGGAGCCCTTCCGCCCCTTGCTGGCCCAGCCGGGCGTCGCCCCGGAGGGCCTGCTGCGCTGGCCGGAGCCGGGCAATCAGGTCACTCTGGACTGCCGGACGGAGGCCAAGCCGGAAACCGCCTGGCTGCGCGTGCCGCCCCTGCCCCGGGAGGCGCTGGAACCCGCCCTGAGCTGTCCGCATCTGCTGCTCAATTGCACATCCGGCCGGGACCTGGAACTGGAGACCTGGCGCGCGCTGGTGCGCGACTGGCGCCGGGTCCACCCGAAGGGTTGGCTGCAGCTGGACTGGCACTCCCTGAGCCTGGACTGGGAAGAGGATCGCCCGCGACGGCTGCGCCAGGTGCCCCAAGCCTTCGCCTGGGTGGAGGGGCTGGACCTGCTCCAATTGACCCTGGCCGAGTGCGCCTCGTTGACGCCGCGACCGCCCCGGCGGCTGGAGGACGCGGCGGACCTCTGCCTGCGCCTGCGCAAGGCGGGCTGCCGGCGGGTGGTGGTCAGCGATGGGGCGCGGGGATTCCTCTACTCAGATGCGGGCGGTTGCCGCCGCCAGGCGGCCTGGCCGCTGGACCGGGTGGTGGACACCACGGGCTGCGGAGATGTGCTGGGGGCCGCGCTGCTGGCCACTCTCGGTCAGGGCTGGAAGGTGGAGGAGGCGCTGGCGCTGGCGGCGGAGGCGGCGGGCCGGGTCTGCGAGGCGGCGGGGCTGGAAAGTCTGGCGGCCTTGTCGGATCTATCCGTGCCAAGTCCGGGTGGTGGCGGCGGTTCAACTAATCCAGTTAAGTGAACACACGAGCCCTCCCACCTCCCCCCACCCGCCCAAAGGCGTTGGGGAGCGGCGGCTGAACAGAAAAATCGTCCATTCAGGTTCCCCTGCAATTCCCACGATTTGACCCCATTCAGAAGTTTCTGTCCAGAATGACGGTCATTCATCTCCAAACATCCCCCATTGCCCTCCGGACTTGCTGCACGCCCCGCGCTGAGCCGTTCACGGCGACTCGGGCAGCCCGTCCAGGGTCTGCCGCAACCGGCTCAATCCCCGGCCCCGATACGGCGTGGCCCAAGCCGCGCGCCAGGCCTGCTCCGCCGCCGCCCGCTCGCCTCGCGCCGCCGCCGCCAATCCCAGTTGGCATTCCACCAGCCCCAGATTCCAGGCCGCGTCCTGCAGGCCCGGCCGCAGCCGCAACGCTTCCCGGTAGCAGGCGCGCGCTCCGGGCAGATCGCCCAGCCCCTGGCGCAGGGTGCCCAGGTTGTTCCAGGCCTTGGCGCTGCGCGGATCCAGCTCCAGTTCCGCCCGGAACAGGCTCTCCGCCCGGGCGGGATGTTGCGCGCGCGCCAACAGGCCCAGGTTCAGGCGCACCTCCGGCAGGGCGGGCCAGGCCGCCAGCGCCCGTTCGTAGGCCACCCGGGCCGAATCCTCGGCCCCCAGCCGCAGCCAGGCGTTGCCCAGCTGGAAGTGCTGCCAACCCGCCTGGGATCGGGCCTCGTCGCTGTCCAGCGCCCGGGCCTCGAACAAGCCGGCTGCGCCCAGCGCCAGCACCACGAGGCCGGCCAGTCCCATCCTGAGGCGGTCGGGCCGCCAGGGCGGCGCCGCGGAGTCCCGGCGCAGTCGGCGCCCGAGCTCCACCAGCAGCTCGGCTGCCGGGAAGGCCAGCAGCGGCAGCAGGGGCAGACGGAAGCGGCCGGTGATGAAGAAGGGCAGGAAACTGCCGGCGTAGAGCAGCAGGGCGCCCAGCAGCCAGTGGCGCAGGGCCCGGTTGCGCGGCAGGCCCAGGGCCAGACCCAGCAGGCCGGGCAGCGCCAGGCTCCACCAGGAGAGCGCCAGCAGGCCGGCCAGCCAACTCCGGCGCGCGGCCAGCACGGGCGGACTGGTGTTGTTGCCCAGCTCCGCCGGGCCCAGCAGCCAGCCCAGTTTGCGCAGGGTCAGGCGCGCCGCGGCGACGGGGTGCTCCAGCACCCAGCGCCGGGCTTCGCGCTGGAAGAGGCGATCCTCCTCCCCGGCCGTGAGGGTCCGGCCGGCCAGCCGCTGGGCCTGTTCGCGGGCGTCCGCGCGCTCCCAGGCGTGGCCCGTTCCCGGCAGCACGGCGCTGCGTCCGTCCGCCTGGGGATTGTTGCCGATCCAGAGGTTGACCCCGCCCTGGCTGGCCACCAGCACGCCGGAGCCCGGCCAACCGTTCAGCGCGGCCACCAGCAGCAGCGGCGGGAGCCAGCCCACGCTCCACCAGGCCAGCCGGCGCAGCCGTTGCCCCGCAGGTTCGGCCATCCGCAGCAGCAGGAACACGGCCAGGGGCGCCAGCAGCAGGGCGTTGGGTCGGGTGAGGGCGGCCAGGGAGAGGGCCAGGCCCAGGCCCGCGTCGGCGAGGCCGGGGGGCCGCTCCTGCAGCCCGAGCCAGGCCAGGGTGGCGGTCAGCAGCAGGAAGAGCACCTGGTGCTCGAGCAGCAGCTGCGGCTCGTAGTAGATCCAGGCGCCGCTCAGTCCGCCCAGCGCCAGCAACCAGAGCGCAGCCCCGCGCCCCAGCCAGCGCGCGCCCATCCAGGCCATCAGCAGCAGGCTGCCCAGCCCCAGCAGGCTGCCGGCCCAGCGCAGGCCGGCCAGGCCGAGCTCTCCGCGTTGCAGCAGGCCCAGCCACCACGGATAGAGCGGCGCGCGGAAGTAGGGTCGCTCGGGCGAGCCGAGGCCGGCCGCCAGACGTTGGGCCCAGTCCCAGTGCAGGGCTTCATCGATGGCGGGGGAGAAGTAGAGCGGCAGTTCGCGGAAGGCCAGGTGCCAGTCCACGCGCAGCAGGACGGCCACCAGGATGAGCAGTGCGGCGATCCAGCGCGGCCGGGATTCCGTCGTCATGGGCACGCGCTTCCACACGCTTGTCTGGATTTCCAGATGGATCCGCCGCCGGTTGCGCGGGGGGAGGAATGCAAGAGCATGTCACTCAACCAACTTGACTTTTCTGTTTATCGAAGGGCGCGCCGCTTCGCAAGGCATGAGAATTGCACGATATTGCTGGGCGAAGCCAGGCCCGGTGCGGGCCGGCGATTTCCGGAACTTGCTTCTACACGCAAGCCAAACATATCAAAGGGGAGGGTTCCTCTTGCGACTCACCATGCTGTTGATGGCCGGCCTGACGGCCGCTCCGGGCCTGTGGGCCTCACCGGGTCATTCCTACGTCCCGGGCCGCTTGTCCGTCCGCTTCCTCGAGCACCCGGACGTCACGGACCGCGCCGGCGGCATCAGCCTGGGCGCGGAGTTCGACGCCCTGTTGGCCGGGCAGCCGGCCCTGGGCGTGCGGCCCCTCTATCCTCACCTGCGGATGGCCACCACGCCGGATCTCTCGCTCAACTACGTGCTGAGCTTCGACGCGGGTCAGGACATGGAGGCGCTGGCCGCGGCCTTCGAGGCCAGCGGGCTGGTGGAATACGCCGAGCCCGACTACCTCATGCCCGTGTATCGCACGCCCAACGACCCGAGCATCAACCAGCAGTACACGCTCAGCCGCGTGGACGCCTACGAGGCCTGGGACCTGATTCCCACCACGCCCAGCAACCCGGACATGATCATCGCGATCATCGACTCCGGCGTGGACTGGAACCATCCGGACCTGATCAACCGCATCTGGGTCAACCCGGCCGAGGACCTGGACAGCGACGGCGTCATGTCCACCAACTCCACCCCCGGCGAACCGGGCGACATCAACGCCAGCGACGACGGCGGCAACGGCTACGTGGACGACTTCTACGGCTATGACTTCGTGGACGGCGTGGACGGCGCCAACGGCGAGGACAGCGACGACGAAGACAACAACCCGATGGACTTCGACGGGCACGGCACCCACTGTTCGGGCATCGCCGCGGCCCAAACCAACAACGGGGTGGGCGGAGCCTCCATCGCCTGGGACGCGCGCATCATGTGCCTGCGGGCCGGCTACCACGCGCAGGACGGCAACGGCTACGTGCTGCAGACGGCGGCCTCCGAGGCCATCTACTACGCCATGGCCAACGGCGCCAAGCTCATCAGCATGAGCTTCGGCGGCTCGGGCAGCATCCGCACCGCGGCCACGGCGGCCTACAACGCCGGCCTGCTCTGCTTCCACGCCGCGGGCAACGACAACGTCACCACCCAGGACGCCCTTGACCGCTCCGCGGGCATGATCAGCGTGGCCGCCACGGAGTCCAACGACTGCAAGGCGGACTACTCCAACTACGGCGACTGGATCGACGTGAGCGCCCCGGGCTCCAACATCTACTCCACCTTCTTCAACAACACCTACGCCAGTCTCTACGGCACCTCGATGGCCTGCCCCAACGCGGCCAGCTGCGCGGCGCTGATCTGGTGGATGAACCCCGAACTGACCAACGTGGAAGTGCGCGAGCGCCTGCTGGGCACCGTGGACGACATCTACGGACTGGGCTGCAACTCGGACTACGATGGCCTGCTGGGCACCGGCCGGATCAACGCCCGCAAGGGCCTGCTCAACCTGCGCGAGACCACGCTGGGCCTGAGCGGCGTGCACGTGGTGGACCTGGACGGCGACGGCCACTACCTGGCCGGCGACACGCTGCGGGTGGGCTACACGGTCTCCAACTCGGGCATCAATCCCAGCCAGGAGCTGAGCGTCGCCCTGAGCTGCCCCGACGCCGCCGTGGAGGTCATCACGCCCACGCTGGGCCTGCCCGCGCTGGCGCCGGACGGCACCCTGGACGGCGACCTGCACCCCGTGCTGCTGCGCATCCTGGACGGCAGCCCGCACTACATCGACCTGACCCTCACCCTCGCGGCGGCCAACGCGCCGGAGCAGTCCGCCGAGGCCTCGGCCATGCTGGGCCTGCCCACCATCCTGCTCTACGACGACAGCGCGGGGGAGAGCAACCTGGTCACCTACTACAAGGCCGCCTTCCGGCAGCTGGGCTGGATCCTCGACTGGTACCGCTCCAGCACGGCCAGTTTCCCGGAATTGACGGGCATGGAACTGGATCCCGCCCGCTACGAGTGGATCCTCTACGCCTCGGGCCAGAACCCCGTCACGGCGGATTCCAGCGAGCAGGCCCTGCTCACGGACTACGTGGCCGCCGGACACGACCTGATCTTCGTCAGCCAGTTCGCCGACGAGGAGTTGAACGGCACGCCCTTCTTCAGCCAGTTCCTGGAGGCCGCGGACGGCACGGCCACCAGCAACACGCGCGGCGCCAAGGGTGTGGCCGAGACCCTCACGGCCGGCATGAGCCTGATCCTGCAGGGTTCGGGTGGCGCCAACAACCAGTCGGTCCCCATCACCGAGGTCACCCCCGCCGGCGACGGCCAGACCATCTTCCTGGACAACGCCAACGTGTTCTCCGTGGGCGTCCACAACGGCTACGACGCCAACCGCGTGGTCTACCTGGCCTTCGCGCTGGAGTCCGCCGGCGGCGCCGGCTCCTCGGTGAACACGGGCGAGGTGCTCCAGGTGCTGGTGGACCAGTACCTGCACGGCACGGACGTGGCGGGCGGCGCGGCCCTCCGGCCCTTGCGCTCGCACTTGACCCCGGCCTGGCCCAATCCCTTCAACCCGGTCACGCGCGTGGGCTTCGAGCTGCTGCAGCCGGCCGACGTGCGCCTGAGCGCCTGCAACGTGCTGGGCCAGGAAGTGGCCGTGCTGCAGGACGGCCGCCTGGCCGCGGGCACGCACAGCCGTCTCTTCCAGGGCGCCGGGCTGCCCAGCGGCCTCTACCTGCTGAGCCTGCAACTGGACGGCCGCCCGGCCGACCAGCAGAAGATCATGCTGGTGAAGTAGTCCGCCGACTTTCGACAACGACACGCGCAGCGGCGGTCCCCCGGGGCCGCCGCTGCTGGTTTCGGGCTTGGCGCGGACCCGTTCTTTCCTACCTTTTTCCGCGTTCGAACCCCATCACGCTGGATCACGAGGACCGCATGTCGAACCCCATCGTCCGCCGCGCGCCGCGCGGCACCGACCTCACCTGCAAGGGCTGGCTGCAGGAAGCCGCCTACCGCATGCTGCTGAACAACCTGGACCCCGAGGTGGCGGAGGACCCCGAGCAGCTCATCGTCTACGGCGGCACGGGCAAGGCCGCGCGCAATCCCGAGTGTCTGGAGGCGATCCTGGCCGCCCTGCGCGGGCTGGAGGCCGACGAGACCCTGCTGGTGCAGAGCGGCAAACCCGTCGGCATCGCGCGCACCCACGCCGACGCCCCGCGCGTGATGATCGCCAACTCCAACCTGGTGCCGCGCTGGGCCACCTGGGAGCACTTCCACGAGCTGGAGGCGGCCGGCCTGATGATGTACGGCCAGATGACCGCCGGGTCGTGGATCTACATCGGCACCCAGGGCATCCTGCAGGGCACCTACGAAACCTTCGTGGCCGCCGCCCGCCAGGACCTGGGCAAGGACGACCTGAGCGGCACGCTCACGGTCTCGGGCGGGCTGGGCGGCATGAGCGGAGCCCAGCCCCTGGCCGCCGTGATGGCCGGCGGCGTCTATCTGGGCGCCGAGGTGGATCCCGCCCGGCTGGCCCGGCGCGCCGCCAGCATGCGGCCGCGCTACCTGGACGAGGTGATCGAGGACCTGGACGCGGCCATCGACCGCGCGCTGGCGGCCCGGGCTGCGGGCCAGGCGCTGAGCATCGGCTGGCGCGGCAACATCGTCACCCTGCTGCAGCGGTTGCTGGAGCGCGGCGTGACCCCGGACCTGCTCACCGACCAGACCAGCGCGCACGACGAGCTCAACGGCTACGTACCCGACGGCCTGCCCTTCGCGGAGGCCCTGCGCCTGCGCGCGGCGGATCCCGCCGCCTACTGCGCGGCCAGTTTCCGCACCATGGCCGAGCACGTGCGGGCCATGCGCGCCCTGCAGCAGCGCGGCGCCATCACCTTCGACTACGGCAACAACCTGCGCGCCAAGGCCCTGGACGGCGGCTTCCTGCGCTCGGAGGAGATCCGCGCCGCCGACGGCCACTGGCTCTATCCGGGCTTCGTGCCGGCCTACGTGCGCCCGCTCTTCTGCCAGGGCAAGGGCCCCTTCCGCTGGGCGGCCCTCTCCGGAGACCCGGCGGACATCGCCGAGACCGACCGGATCATCTTGGAGCTCTTCCCGGACAACGCGCCCCTGGCCAACTGGATCCGCAAGGCCGGGGAGATGATTCCCTTCCAAGGCCTGCCCGCGCGCATCTGTTGGCTGGGCTACGGCGAACGCCACCTGGCGGGCCTGGCCTTCAACCGCGCCGTGGCCGAGGGCCGCCTCAAGGCGCCTATCGTCATCGGCCGGGATCACCTGGATTGCGGCAGCGTGGCCAGCCCCAACCGCGAGACCGAGGCCATGCGCGACGGCAGCGACGCCGTGGCCGACTGGCCCCTGCTCAACCTGATGCTCGCCACGGCCTCCGGCGCCAGCTGGGTGAGTTTCCACCACGGCGGCGGCGTGGGGATGGGCTACAGCCTGCACGCCGGCCAGGTGGTGGTGGCGGACGGCACGCCCGCCGCCGCGGCCCGCCTGGAGCGCGTGTTGACCAACGATCCGTTGATGGGCGTGCTGCGCCACTCGGACGCCGGCTATCCCGCGGCCCTGGACTGCGCCCGCCGGACGGGCGTGCGGATCCCCCTGGCGGACCGCTGAACGGCGCCGCTCCGCCACCCGGTGGAGTCCGGCGGCCGCTCTCCGGACCGCGAACCTGGGTTTCGACCCTCAGCCGCTGGGGCGTGCGCCTGATCGCCGTGCCCTACGGCCGCTTTCAGGTGGAGGCCCGGGCGCCCCTGCCCCAAGGCGCCTGGATCGGCATCTTCAACCACGCCTCGGTGGCGGACGTGCCCGCGCTGGCCTGGTCCATGGACGTGCCCGTGGGCTTCTGGGCCAAGGCGGAACTGGGGCAGCGGCCCCTGCTGGGCCGCTGGCTGCGCGCCTGCGGGGCGGTCTTCGTCCGGCGCGGCCAGCACGACGAGGAGGCCTTCCGCGAGGCCCTGGGCCGCGTGCGCGCCGGCCAGCCCTTCGTGCTGGCCCCCGAAGGCACCCGCCGCCACGGCGAGAGCCAGGCGCGCGTGCACACGGGCTTCGTGCGCCTGGCCCTGGAGGCGGGCTGTCCCGTGGTGCCCTTCGCCATTGCCGGGGCCCGGCGCGTGCTGCCTCCCGACGCCCGCCTCCCGCGCTGGGGCCGGCCGCTCGTACGAGTCGTGCGCGGCGCGCCCATCTGGCTGCCGGAGCGGCCTCTGGGCGAGGAGCACCGCGACGAGCTGGCGCTCCTGGCCGGCGAGTTGATGGCCGCGATCTACCGCACGCGGGACGAACTGGAGGATCGGGAGCGATGAAGGACCTGCTGCTGACCGGTTGCGGCTCCCTCTGGCACCCCAGCACGGAGCAGGACTATCAGCTGGAGCGCCTGGCGGGCGACTGCCTGCTGGCCCGCCAGGGCCGGGTGGAGTGGATCGGCGACTCCCACGACGAACCCGCGCGCCGCGCCCGGGACGAGGGTGTCCCCGCGCTGGACGCCGGGGGCGCGCTGGTGCTGCCGGGCTTCGTGGACAGCCACACCCACCCCGTCTTCTTCGCCGACCGCGCCGGCGAGTACGAACTGCGCAACGCCGGCCGCAGCTACCTGGAGATCCAGCAGGCCGGGGGCGGGATTCTCAGCAGCCGCCGCAGTTTGCTGGCCGCCGATCCACCTGAATTGAAAGAGCGCGTGCGCGCCCGCCTGCGCCGCTTCCTGCAATTGGGCACCACCACCATCGAGGCCAAGAGCGGCTACGGCCTGACCGTGGAGCACGAGTTGCTCTCGCTCTCCATCCTGAAGGAACTGGCTCGGGAGGAGCCCATCGGGATCCACCCCACGCTGCTGGCGGCCCACAGCGTGCCGCCCGAGCACCGCGAGAACCGCGCCGAGTGGTTCCGGCTGATCCGCGAGGAGCTGCTGCCCGTGGTGGTGCGCGCCGGGCTGGCGGAGGCCCTGGACGCCTTCTGCGAGCCGGGCGTGATCAGCGTGGAGGAGACCGAGGCCCTGATGCGGGCGGGGCAGGAGCTGGGCCTGCAGGTCCACCTGCACGCCGACCAGCTGGCGGCCGGCGGGGCGGGCGGACGGCTGGCGGCACGACTGGGCGCGCGCTCCGCCGACCATCTGGAGCAGCTGGACGAGGAGGGTCTGCGGGCCATGGTCCGCGCGGGCGTGGTCTTCGGTCTGCTGCCCGGTTCAACCTTCTTCCTGGGCCAGCATGACTACGCCCCGGCCCGGCGGATCATCGCGGCCGGCGGACGCATCGCCCTGGCCACGGACTTCAACCCGGGTTCGAGCCACATCCAGTCCATGCCCTTCATCCTGACCCTGGCCACCTGCCAGCTCAAGCTGACGGCCCGCGAGGCCCTCTGGGCGGCCACCCGGGGCGGTGCCCTTTCGCTGGGGCAGGAGAACCGGGTGGGTGGACTGAAGCCCGGCTATCAGGCGGACCTGGCCCTCTGGCCCTTCGAGAACCTGGAGCAGCTGCCTTACACGGCGGGGGACAACCGGCCCACGGCGGTCTTCCGCGGCGGCGAGCGCGTGGCCTGAGGCCGGACCGGCCGCCTGTGGACGCTGTTCATTCCAGCGCCGGCGTGTTACCTTCGTCCATGGATGCATTGATCCGCCAGCACCTGGATGCCCCCAACCCCCTGCATCTGCAGGAGGAGTTCTCTCAACACACCCTGGGCCAGCTGATCCTCACGCTGGAGAACCTGGCCGCCGAGGAGCGCCGGGCCTTCCGCGTGGTGCACGGTTGGCGCGCCGGGCTCTTCCCGGATCTGCCTCTGCTGCCCGTCAACCGGCACCTGCCGCTCTCCGCCTACCAGGACCTGGGCTCCCACCTGGAGGAGGACTCCCCCACCCTGCTCTACCTGTTCGACAACGGCTCGGAGTGCTTCTCCCTGCTGGGGCAGCTGGTGGACCGGCCGGAGGTCAGCGTCTTCCAGCAGCGCCTGCCCGTCCGGACCCTCTGGAGTTTCAGCCGCGAGCTGCAGGAGACCCTGCTGCACGAGCTCGAGCGCCGCGTGCCCTTCCGGCCCATTCCCCTGCCCGAGCGCGCCGAGCCCTCGGGCCTGGACGCGCGCTTCCACGGCCACCTGATCAAGTACCTGGAGGAGAGCCTGCTGGAGACCCGGCAGTCGCTCAACTTGATCACGGGCATCCTGCGGGTTCAGAAGACCATCAGCCGCGAGCTGGACTTCGAGCGCCTGCTGGAGCTGATCGGCGACACGCTGCTGGAGACCTTCCGCTTCCAGCTGGGCGAGCTGGAGCTCTGGGTGCCCGAGGAGGGGCGGCTGGTGCACCAGGTCACCTGGAACATGAACGGACCGGGCCAGGCCCTGAGCCAGCACCTGCAGATCCTGCTGGACGTGGAGCGCGAGATCAGCCTGTTCCAGGCCGGCGCTCCGGTGGTGATGGACGCCCTGCGCCGCCATCCGCTGGTGCTCAACCATCGCCTGGTGGAGATCCTGGGCCTGCGCTTCGCCATCCTGCTGCCGCTCTTCGCCGGCGAGGAGAAGGTGGGCCTGCTCAAGCTCTACTACGGCCACCCCGAGGTGATCAGCCCCATGCGGCTGGCTTGGCTGGAAGAACTCTCCAGCCTGATGGCCAGCGCCATCCTCAACGCCCGGGAGCACACGCGGGTCTTCGAGCTGGCCACCAAGGACGGGCTCACCAGCCTGCACAACCGGCGCTATTTCGAGGAGCAGTTCAACCTGGAACTGGCCCGCACCCGGCGTACCGGCGCGCCCCTGAGCCTGCTGATGCTCGACGTGGACAACTTCAAGACCTACAACGACCGCAACGGCCACGTGGCCGGCGACCACGTGCTGGTCCAGGTGGCGCGGCTGGTCAAGCAGGGCATCCGCTCCGTGGACCTGATCGCCCGCTACGGCGGCGAGGAATTCATCGTCCTGCTCACCGGCGGCGACTTGGGCGTGGGCCGCAGCGTGGCGGAGAAGATCCGCGCCGCCGTGGCCGACTTCGACTTCCCCCATGGCGAGGGCCAGCCCGGCGGCCGTCTGACGGTCTCCATTGGCGTGGCCGAACTCAAACCCTCCATCCGCAGTCTGGAGGACCTGATCCGCCGCTCCGACGCCGCGCTCTACCAGGCCAAGGAGCAGGGGCGAAACCGCGTGGTGGCGGCCGGCTGAATGAGGCTGGACGCGCTCCGAGCGGGGGATTGGGTGCTGCTGGGACCCACGGCGGCGGGCAAGACCCGGCTGGCCGCGCGGCTGGCCCGGGCCCTGGGCGCGGACGTGGTGGTGGTGGATAGCCGCCAGGTCTACCGCGGCCTGGACCTGTGCAGCGGCAAGGACCGGGCCGACTACGAACTGGACGACGGCCCCGTCCTCGTCCACGGGATGGATCGGGTGGAGCTGGCGGACGAGTACTCGCTCTTCGAATTCGCCCGGGACGCCCGCGACTGCGCGGCCGGGTTGAGCGCGGCCGGCCGGAGCGCCGTCTGGTGCGGCGGAACGGGCCTCTACCTGGACGCCCTGCTGCGCGGCTATCACCTGCCCGAGGCGCCCGTGGACGAGGCCTGGCGCCGGGTGGCCGACTCGCGCCCGCTGGCAGAGCTGGAGCGCGAGTTGCGCGCGGGCGCGCTTCCCCTGCACAACCGGACGGATCTCGAAGGGCGCGGGCGCCTGCTGCGCGCCCTGGAGGTGTCCCGCGCCGGCCGGGGCCGGCAGGCCGAAGGTCCGGAGCGCGGGCGCGACGTGACGGTGCTGGGGCTGCGCTGGCCGGCCGGGCGGCTGCGCGAGCGCATCGCGCGCCGGCTGGACGAGCGGCTGGAGCAGGGCCTGGTGCGCGAAGTTGAAGAGCTGCTGGCGGCGGGGGTTCCCGCCTCGCGCTTGCACCGGTTGGGCCTGGAGCCGCGCTGGATCCTGCGCCACCTGCAAGAGGGGTTGAGCCTGCCCGAGCTGCGGACGGGCCTGGCCGGCGAGATCTGGCAACTGGCCCGCGGCCAACTGTCCTGGTTCAGGCGCCTGGAGCGCGCCGGCGTGCGCATCCACTGGCTGGACGCCGAGGCGCCCGGCGACTTGCTGGAGCGGGCCCTGGCCCTGCGCAGCCAAGCCGCGCCGCTCTAGGGGGGCGTCAACACAGAGGCACAGAGGCACAGAGTGTTGATTGGTCCTGGCCGGGGTTGTCGGTGACATATCCCAGAGTCTGCTTGAGCACGAAGGCTCTAAGGCTCAAAGACTCAAGAGCGATCGATGATTCGTGAGGTGAAGGCCGTCAGGCCTGAACCAGAACCAGGTGGTGACGGCGTCAGCCGGAACCAGCTACGTGGTTGCAGGAAGTAGTCGCTGCCGCCAGCGGAAGCCCGCCGGGAGGCGGGCTGACTCTGGCGGGTGAGAAAAAGCGCCTCTTTGGCTCCACCTTTCTGGCGCAAGCAGAAAGGTGGAAAACAAGGCGTCCCAGGCCCCTGCTGGGTTGGTAACGGTGACGTCGACTCAGGAACACAGAGGCGCAGAGGCACAGAGCGCTGATGGGTCTCGGCCCGAGTCGGGTGTGACACATCCCGGAGTCACTTTGAACACGAAGGCTCGAAGACTCAGAGGATCAAAGGCCCATCTGAGGCCATGTTTCGCGAGGTGAAGGCCGTCAGGCCTGAACCAGAAACTGGGTGAAGTCCGCAGGACGAACCAACTACCTGGTTGCAGGAAGTCCAAACGCCGGCTAGCGGAAGGCCACCGCGAGGTGGCCTGACTCTAGCCGTTGAGAAAAAGCGCCTCTTTGGCTCCACCTTTCTGGCGCCAGCAGAAAGGTGGAAAACAAGGCGCCCCAGCCTCTGACGGGAGGAGGGGATCCCCCGGTCAAGCCGGGGGATGACGGACGCTGGAAACCATCACGGCCCCCGGCGAGAGTCGGACGAACGGACGAGAGGAGCTCATGAGCCAGCCGGCAGAGACCCGCGTCAGCGCCCTTGCAGTGCTGATCCCGGCCTACCACGCCGAGCGCAGCCTGCCCGCGCTGCTGGGCGAGTTGCGTGCCGCGCTGCCCGGCGCGCCCGTGCTGGTGCTGGACGACGGCTCGCGCGACGGCACCGCCGCCTGCGCCGCGGCCGCCGGCGCCGAGGTCTTCTCGCACCTGCGCAACCAAGGCAAGGGCGCGGCCCTGCGCCGGGGCTGGGACCTGCTCTTCAAGCGCGGCCACGCGGCCGTGCTCTGCCTGGACGCCGACGGTCAGCACGACCCGGCGGAAGCCGGGCGCTTCGTGGAGCTCTGGGAGCGCGAGCAACCGGACCTGATCGTTGGGGACCGCGGCCTGGCCGCCGCCCCCATGGCCTGGGACCGCCGCCTGAGCAACCGGCTCTCCACGGGCCTGCTGAACCGGGCCAGCGGCCTCGAGCTGCGCGACAGCCAGTGTGGGTTCAGGCTGCTGGGGCGCGGGCTCTGGCAGCGCCTGCGGCTGACGGGCCGGGCCTTCGACCTGGAGAGCCAACTGCTCCTGCAGGCCGCCCGGCTGGGCGCCACGGTGCGCCAGGTGCCCGTCCGCCAGCGGCCGGCCGTGGTCCCCAGCCACATCCGGCGCCTGCCCGACAGCCTGCGCTTCCTGGGCCGGCTGCTGGAGGCGCGGCTCGCGCACCCCGGGGAGGACGCGTGAGCGAGCACCTGGAAGAGGCCCGCCGGGAGATGGTGGAGCGGCATCTGCGGGCCCGGGGCATCCACGACGAGCGTGTGCTGGAGGCCATGGGCCGGCTGGAGCGCCACCAGTTCGTGGACGGGCCGATGATGAACCGCGCCTACGAGGACCGGGCCCTGCCCATCGGCCAGGGCCAGACCATCAGCCAGCCCTGGATCGTGGCCCTGATGACCGAGGCGCTGCAGCTGGTGGGGGACGAGCGCGTGCTGGAGGTGGGCACGGGCAGCGGCTACCAGGCCGCGCTGCTCTCCTTGCTCTGCACCAAGGTGTACACCATCGAGCGCCACAGCGAGCTGTTGATCCGCGCCCGGCGCATCTTCGAGACCCTCGAGCTGGACAACATCATCAGTCGGCGCGGGGACGGCAGCATCGGCTGGCCGGCGGAAGCCCCCTTCGACCGGATCATCGTCACCGCCGGCGCGCCCCAGGTGCCCGAGGCCCTGGTACGCCAACTGGCCATCGGCGGCCGGCTGGTCCTGCCCGTGGGGGACCGGCGCGAGCAGGAACTGAAAATCATCGACCGCCTGTCGGAGAGCGCCTTTCGCGGGCGCTCCGCCGGGTCCTGCGCCTTCGTGCCGCTGCTGGGCAAGGAAGGCTGGTCGCCCAACCAGCCGGGCTGATCACAGCCTGTCAACCCGTGAGGAATGCGTCCATGCTGCGCCGTCTCTACGCCTGGATCCTGCACTGGGCCGACCACCGCTTGGCCGTGCCCGCGCTGTTCGGCCTGGCCTTCGCCGAGTCCAGTTTCTTCCCCATCCCGCCCGACGTGCTGCTCATCGCCCTGACCCTGGGCCGGCCGGCCCGGGCCTGGTGGTACGCGGCCGTCTGTTCCGTGGGCTCGATCCTGGGCGGAATCGCGGGCTATGCGATCGGCGCCCTGCTCTGGGAGGTCCTGCACGACTGGTTCATCCCGCTGGTGTTCTCCCAGCAGGTTTTCGACCACGTGGGCGAACTGTACCGCCAGAATGCCTTCCTGGCGATTTTCACCGCCGCCTTCACGCCCATTCCCTACAAGGTGTTCACCATCGCCGCAGGCGTTTTCCACGACCAGGTCAGCCTGGGCATGCTGGTGCTGGCCTCGGCCATCGGCCGGCCGCTGCGCTTCTTTCTGGTGGCCGGCCTGCTGCGCTGGTTCGGCGAACCGATGAAGGGGTTCATCGACAAGCACTTCGATTGGCTGGCGCTGCTGTTCACGGCCCTGCTGGTGGGCAGTTTCCTGCTCATCAAGCTGCTTTGACCCTGAGCTTTTTATCCGGCGAGTGGCTCCGACCCCCGGGGTTTGCCACTTTCCCTCACGACCCGAATCCGTCCTGTGAAAGGAGTTCCCCAATGGCCGACAAGGCACGCAAATTCCCCGACAACGTCCCCGGCAAATTCTACGTGGACGAGGATTGCATCTGCTGCGGCGCGTGCGTGGACGCGGCGCCCAACAACTTCAAGGAATCCGCCGAAGGCGATCACGACTTCGTCTACAAGCAACCGGAGACTGAGACGGAATTGCAGCAGTGCAAGGACGCCATGTCCGAATGCCCCGTGGACTGCATCGGCGAAGACGGCGAAGACTAAGCCCCCCGCCGGGGCGACGAAAGGGGCGCCTGGGCGCCCCTTTGCTTTTTGGAGGGGACCATGGCCATCACGGCTGAAGAGCTCTTCCGCTCGCACGTAGACAACTGCACGCGCCTGGTGGACCAGGCCGCCGGCCTGCTGCACGCCGCCGGACCCCAGGGCCTGAGCCCGCGGGGCGGCCGCTGGACGGCGCCCGAGATCCTGGGGCATCTGTGGGACAGCGCCCAGCTCAACCACCTGCGCCTGCTGCGCAGCCTGGACGGGGAGGACCTGCTCTTTCCCGGCTACGACCAGGACCGCTGGGTGGCCCTGCAGGAGCCCGCCGGACTGCCCTGGGGCTGTCTGGTGGAAGGCTGGCGCTGCGCCAACCTGCGCCTCCTGCACCTGCTCGACCGGCTGGATCCCGCCCTGCGCACCCGTCCCCATGCCCGGCACAGCCTGGACCGCATCGGCTGGCAGCCCTTCCTGGCGGGCGAGCCCGCCAGCCTGGAGGATCTGGCCCGCGACTACCTGGGCCACCTGCTCCACCACCTGCGGCGCCTGGAGCCGCAGCTGGTGCCGCCCCTGCCCCTCGCCCCCGGCCTGGGCCGCGCCGGCCTGCCGCTGGAAACCGCCCGCCTCAGGCTGCGCGCTTTCCGGGAGGACGACCTGAATGCCCTGGCGCCCATTCTGGCGGATCCCGAGGTGGTGCGCTACCTGCCGGGACCGCCCCGCACGCGCGAGCAGAGTGCGCGCACCCTGGCCTGGTTCCGCAATCAGCAAGAGCGCGATGGTTGCAGCGCCTGGGCGCTGGAGACCCGCGCCGAGGGCCGGCTGATCGGCTGGTGCGGGCTGGCCGAGTTCGACAACACGGGCGAGGTGGAGCTGCTCTACTGCCTGGAACCCGGCAGCTGGGGCCAGGGCCTGGCCAGCGAGGCCGCCCGGGCCTGCGTGGACTGCGCGCGCGAGGGGCTCGGCCTGCCCCGGCTCATCGCCGCCGTGCTGCCAGAGAACAAGGCCTCGCGCCGCGTGCTGGAGAAGAGCGGCCTGAGCTACTGGAAACCCGGGCGCTGGTTCGGCCTGGAGCTGGACATGTACCGGCTGGAGTTCCGCCCTTGACCCGGCTGCCGGGAGGCCCCATGAATCTGCTGTTCCGTCGATCATTTACCACCGGGCTCCGGGCCGGGCTGGCGAGCCTATGCCTGGTCCTGCTGCAGGCTTGCGGGGTGCCCGCTCCGGCGCCACCGGCGCAGCCGGCCGGCGGAGGCGGGGCGGCGGACGGGTTCCGCCTGAGTTCGGTCGCCTTCGCCGACGGCGGCCCCATCCCGGCGCGCTACACGTGCGAGGGTCTGGACCTCTCGCCGCCCCTGGCCTGGAGCGCGCCCCCCGCCGGCACGCTCAGTCTGGCCCTGCTGGTGAGCGATCCCGACGCGCCGGACCCTGCCGCCCCGCAGCTGACCTGGACGCACTGGGTCCGGCTCAACCTGCCGCCCGAGGCCGGCCGGCTGGACGAGCAGGCCGGCAACGGCCCCGCCGCCCCACCGGCGCTGGACGGCTTGAACGACTGGGGACGCGGCGGCTGGGGCGGGCCCTGTCCGCCCGTCGGCCGCCATCGCTACCAGTTCCAGCTTCTGGCGCTGGACACCCGGCTGGAGGCCCGCGGCGACTGGACGCGCACTCAGCTGGAGGAGGCCGCCCGGGGCCACGAGCTGGGCCGCGCCCGGCTCACCGGCACCTACCAGAAATCCCAACCCTGAGGGAGCCCGCATGAACCACTCCACCCGCGAGCCCATCCCGCCCGCCGAAGTCTCGGAACACTACGCGCACTATCTGGCCTGCTGCCCGGCCGGCGACCTGCCGGAGATCCTCGAAGAGCAGCGCCTGCGCGTGCTGGAGGAGCTGGGCGGCTGGGACGACGAGGCCGGCCGGCTGGCCTACGCGCCCGGCAAGTGGAGCGGTGCGGCCCTGCTGGGCCATTTGGCGGACACCGAGCAGGTCTTCTTCGAGCGCGCCCTGCGCGCGGCCCGCGGGGATTCCAGCCCCCAGCCCGGCTTCTCCGAGGACGCGTTCGCCGCCGCCTTCGAGCCCCTGCTCTCCGCCCAGCTGGAGCGCTGGCACCTGCAGCGCCGCTTGATCGAGCTGGAGGTCGCGCGGCTGGAGCCCGCCGCCTGGCTGCGGCTGAGTCGCGTGCTGGACCGCCATGCCAGCGTGCGGGCCCTGCTGCGCATCCTGGTGGGACACTGCGAACACCATCTGACGGTCTGGCGCGAGCGCTACCGTCCGCTGCTGCCCGCCGGCCGCCGGCCGCCGGTGGCCCAGCTGGAGCAGGGTTTGAGCCTGCGTCAGGTGGACCTGGCGGATCTGGACGAGCTGTTGGCCCTAAGCGTCGCCAATCAGGAGCGCCTGGGCCGCTGGCTGGGCTGGGCCGAACCGGGCATCGATCCGGCGGGCACGCGCCGCTTCCTCGTGGCCGCCCGGGAAGCCTGGCTGCTGCGCGGGCTGCCCAACCTGGCCCTGCGCCTGGAAGACCGGCTGGTGGGCCTGATCGGGCTGAACCCGCTGGAGGCGCGCAGCGCGCACATCGGCTACTGGATCGCCGCCGGCGCGGAGGGGCGCGGCCACGTGCGCGCCGCCGTGCGCTGGCTGACGGCCCACGCCTTCGACACCTTGAACCTGGACCGGGTGGAGATCCGCTGCGCGCTGGAGAACCGCCGCAGCCGCGCCGTGCCCGAGTCGCTGGGCTTCCGGCTCGAGGGCGTCCTGAGGGGCGCCCAGCGCTTGGAGCGCGGCGTGCAGGACCTGGCCCTCTATGCCCTGGCCGCCGCAGACTGGCCCGTGCTGAGGGCGGCCTGGGCGGCCGGGGGGCCGGAGCGGAGCCCGGGGGGCGCCTGTCGCGTGCTGCGGGCAGCGGAGGCCGAGCCCGTGCTGGAGCAGGCGGGCCTGCGCGGCTGGCGGCTGGGCCAGGACGGCGAGCGCCGCTTCGTGAGTGTCCGGCTGGAACCCGGGGCCGTGCTGGCGCCCCATCCCGTCCCGGACCGCGCCCTGTTCTGGGTGGCGGCCGGCGCGGGCCGGCTGGAGGTGGACGGCCAGTCGCTGGAGCTGGTGGCCGGCGATCTGGCCCTGGTGGAGGGCGGCGCCGCCCGGGGCTGGACCGGTACGGGGTCTGTGCCGCTGGAGCTGCGCGTGGTGCGCGGCTGGCCCGCGGCCTGAGTCCGGGCGGATGGACGATGGGGGAGGGCCGGATGGGCGGGCTGCATCACGTGGAACTCTATGTCGCGGATCTGGAGCAGGCGCGCGCCTTCTGGCCCTGGTGGCTGGGCGAGCTGGGCTGGACGCCATACCAGGACTGGGAGCAGGGCTTCAGCCTGCGCCTGGGCGCCAGCTACCTGGTCTTCGTGCGCTCGCAGCGGCCCGCCGAGGCTTTTCACCGCTGCCGGCCCGGCCTCAACCACCTGGCCTTCCACGCCACCGACCGGGCCCAAGTGGATCGCCTGACCCGCGCAGTCCGGGACCGGGGTTGGACCGTGCTCTATCCGGAGCGCCACCCCCACGCCGGCGGACCGGATTCCTACGCGCTCTTCTTCGAGGGTCCCGAGCGGCTCAAGCTGGAGCTGGTGGCGCCGGACGGAAACGAGTGACGGGATCCTGTTGCCAGGATCCCGTCGATGAGGCGCGCGGATCGACCCGCTGGGGAGCAGGTCGTCACCTGGATTCCGCGCCCTCGCCAGGAATCTACGAACCAGAGGCAGAAAAAACCGTCTCCGGTATGGAGGCGCTGAGCGCGCAGCCCAGGGACGCCACGTGCTGGGCGTGCTCAGGAAGCAGCAGCTCCAGCTGGAGCGACAGTTCGCGCACCAGGCAGGCGTTCAGGGCCCCGCCCCCCGTGAAGAGCAGCGGGCCTTCCAGCTCCAACCCGCGCACCAGGGCCAGCGTGCGCTGAACCACGCTGCGGTGGATGCCCAGCGCCAGTCCTTCGCGGCCCGCCCCGCGCGCGATGTGGCTGATCACCTCCGACTCGGCGAAGACCGCGCACATGCTGGAGAGGGACTCCGCCCCGTCGGCGGCCAGGGCCGCGGCCACGAATTCCTCCAGCCGCAGACCCATGGCCGTGGCCATCACTTCCAGGAAGCGGCCCGTGCCCGCTGCGCAGCGGTCGTTCATCACGAATTTCTGCAGCCGGCCGCGCTCGTCCAGCCGGATGGCCTTGGTGTCCTGTCCACCGATGTCCACCACGCCCCGCACTTCCGGGTGCAGGAGCGCGGCGCCCCGGGCCACGGCCTTGATCTCCGTCAGGGCCGGGCAGCCGTAGTGCCGCGCGCCCAGGTGCCGGCCGTAGCCGGTCACCGCCAGGGCGTCCCAGCGCTCGCCGGCCAGCAGGTCGTCGCAGACCTTGAGGGGATCCCAGCCGCCGGGCGCCAGCTTGTGCGCCCGCAGCCGGCCGTCGTCCAGCAGCGTGACCTTGACGGCCCGCGAGCCGATGTCCACGCCCGCGCATCTCATGGGCGCGCCTCCGCGGCGGGTCTCACGCTTCCAGCCTTTCCAGAAAGGCCTCCACGCGCGTGCGCAGCTGGCCCGTGTCCTCGGGGCTGTAGTCCGTGTCGATGCGCAGCACCGGGCGGCCGCGCTCCTCGAGCACGGGCTCCACCTGCAGGGCCTCGAACTGGTAGGGCTGGCAGAACTGCAGGCAGTAGTGGATCACGCCGTCTGCGGCCAGCTCGCCCGCCATCCCGTCGATGTGCCCCAGGCGCTCCGGATTGGGGCTGAAGATCGCGCAGTCGATCTGGAAGTAGCGCCCCACCAGGGCGTCCAGCTGGTCGGGCAGGGTGGCGGCCTCGGCCACCAGCGTGCGCAAGCCGCGCGCGCCGATGCAGGACTCCTCGCCCACGATCACGGCGCCGGCCTGCTCCACGATCTGGGGCAGCTTCCAGTTGGGCACGGCCATCGGGCAGCCGCTGAGCAGCAGGCGCGGGCGCCGGTCCGCGTGCACGCCGCTGCCGGCCTGCACGCGCTGCTCGAGTTCGTCGCAGAGGGCGTTCAGCGCGCCGGTGAAGCGCACGGGATCGTCGTAGAAGGAAATCTGCTGGATCAGCAGGGCGTCCAGGCCGCTGATCGGCGCGGGGACGGCGCGGCGCAGGCCGTTCAGGCGGGCCAGGGCCGCGCGCTTGGCGTTCACCACGCGGATGGCCTCGCCCAGGGCTTCGGCGGTCACCGGGCGGCCCAGGGTCTCCAGCCGCCGCTGCAGGATCTCGTACTGGTCGCGCAAAAGGTTCCGCCCGCTCTCGTTCTTGACCTGGGGCAGATCCAGCACGTGCAGGTCGCGGACGAAGCGGCCGAAGCTCTCCCAGGCCTTCTTCTTGCCGTCGCAGGTGTTCTCGCCCACCACCAGGTCGCTGGCGGCCAGGTAGGGGCAGACCCTGGCGGAGGCGAAGCCGAAGGCGCCGCGGATCAGCGCGCAGGTGTTGCGCGGCAGCAGGCGGTCCACCTCGGGCGTGCTCCACTCCGCCCCGGCGCAGAGCCCCACGCAGATGCCGCCTGCGGCGAGCACCAGCTCCTCGGGCACGAAGGTGCAGAAGGTTCCCACCACGAAGCCGCCCCGGGCCTTGTGGTCCAGCAGTTCGCGGATGCGCAGGCCGTGGACCTCGCTCATGACGAAGTTGAAGTAGTCCATCCCCTGGGGACGGTTGGGCTGGCTCAGGAAGACGTCCTGGTAGAGGGGTCCCAGCACGCCGAGCAGGGCGTCGTGGGCCTCCAGATCCAGGCCTAGTTCCTGCCACATGGGATGGTAGTCGACGGACATGATGCCTCCTTGCGACGCCTCCGCGTCCAAGGGGCGGGGAGGAGTCAGTTGCTGGGGTGGGTCGAACTCGCCGCAGGAAGCGGGCCTCAGGTATGGCCCGCCGGGCGGTTCAGTTGATAAGGCTGGATTCGCTCAAACATCAGGATCACTCCTTGAACGACCCCAAGAAGGAATTTTGTCAACAAACCAACAAGTCGCCGGAATCGGGGGCCTGTCGCGTCGCCGGCTCTCGCCTTCCCGCCCCTCACTTCCGATGTTGAGCCCGCGCCGCCGGCCCGGTCCGACTGGCCCAGCTTGCAGGAGATCCCCCATGCCTTGTTTCGTGCCGCTCCCGAAGTCCTGGAACCCCTGGCTCCGTCTTGGTCCCGCCCTGCTGGTCCTGGGAGGGCTGCAGGCCTGCAGCGAGGAGGAGTCCTCGGAAGAGACGGGCTTACGCCTGGCTCTCGTGGAGGGCACCGTGCTGGGCTACGAGCTGCGCGAGGTCTGGACCTATCACGATCTGGCGGACACGACGGCGGCCCTGGGCGGCGACAGCCTGTGGGCCTACGTCAGCCAGACCGTGGCGGAGGCCGGCGCGCTCTACGGCCAACCCGCCCGGCGGGTGCGCGAACGCACGGACTGGTTCGAGTGGGACAACTCGCTCCAACCCGTGCTGACCGAGAACGCCGACCTCTACTACCAAGAGCGCGACGAGGCCCTGTTGCTGCTGGCCAGCAGCGGTCCCTACACCCTGACCCTGGGCCAGCCCGGTCCGGGTTTCTGCCTGCCCCGGGACGGCACCCTGACCCGCGGCGGCCTCCTGCCCGGCCGGGACGCCCCCGCGGCCACGAAGACCCAGCGCTTCGGCGACGACATCTACCTGGAGGATCCGCCCCTGGTGGTGCTGCTGTATCCGCTGGAGGTGGACCTGCAGTGGTCCTACCGCCAGGCGGGCTATCCCTGGCGCATCGACAAGCGCGTGACGGCGCTGGGGCCGGCGGATCCGGACAGCCTGGGCGAGCGCGAGTGCGTCAGCACCGAGTGGTGGTTCGACCTGGACCGGGACGAGGTCTGGGACACGGACACGCGCCTGAGCAGCGTGATGGACGAGCGGGGCCTGGTGAGGTCCGTGCTGGTGCAGGAGGACCTGCGGGTCACGGATCCCGAGACGAACCTGCAGCTGGGCGCCACCCGGCGCGTGGAGCTGTGGCGCGTGACGGACTCCACGCTGGATGATTGAGCGTGCGGGTGGCCGCGAAATGATCGGACTCTGCCGGACATGAAACTGGAAAGCTGGTTGCACCGCCTGGAGGAGGCCCGGGAGACGGATCCCTCCACTTCGGTGGGAATCTGCCTGGACGCCTTGCGCCAGGCCCCGGGCGCCGTGGTGGTGCGGGCCCTGGGACAGCTGCGACGCCTGGGCCACGACGGTTTCGCGGAGGCGGCCCTGGCGGCCTTCCCGCGCCTCTGCCAGGACGGCCGGCGCGCGGATCCGGGCTGCGCCGGGCGGATGGCCATCGCCGAGGGCCTGCTGGCCCTGGACTGGAACCAGACCGAGCCCTGGCACACGGGCATCGGCCTGGTGCAGTGGGAGCCCGTCTTCGGCGGTCGCGTGGACGCCGCCGCCGGCCTGCGCGGCCTCTGCGCCCTGGGCCTGGTGCGGGCCGAGGATGCCCGGGCGCCCCTGGCCCTGGCGCGCCTGCTGGCCGATTCCCAGGGCGAGGCCCGGCGCGGCGCCATCCGCGCCCTGCGCGAGGCCCCGGAGAGCTGGGCCCTGCCGCTCTTGGCCCATCGCGCCCTGCTGCGCACGGAGGACGTGGACGCCCAGCTGGATCTGTTCCACGGCCTGCTGGAGCGCGAGCACGCCGCCGCCTTCGAGCTGGTGGCGGACTTCCTCTGCGCCGACTGGGAGGAGGGCCGCGAGGCCGCGGCCATCGCCCTGGGCGAGCGCGGCGGCGAAGCGGGGGCCAGGCGGCTCTGGGAGTGCCTGGACGCCGAACCGCTGCGCGAGCGGCGCCGGCCCTACTGGCTGGGCCTGGCCCTCTCCCGGGCCGAGGCCGGCCGGGGCGAGCTGCTGGCCCGCCTGGGCACGGGCGGACGCGAGCTGAGGCGCGAGGTGGAACTGGCCCTGGACGGCGTGCTGGACGACACCCTGCGGGCCGCCCTGGCCGGCGGCCGGGCCTCGGCCCGGCGGGGAGGCTGAGCGCATGATGATCCCCGGCACCCGCGCCTCCTGGCTGGCGGGCGTGGAGCTGCTCCTGGGCCTGCTGATCACGGGCGTCCTGCTGGCCGGGGTGCGCCAAGCCTGGCTGGGCCGTCGGGAGGTCCACGTGCGCACCATGCGCCGGCTGCTCCTCCTGCTGGGAGCCTTCCTGGCTGTGTTCGTGGCGAATGTCGCCCGGCGCGGCGGCGTGGAGGCCCTGGGCCCGGCCAGCGGCCCGGCCTTTCTGGGCCTCTTGCTCCTGCACGTGCTGCTGGCGCTGGCCGGCGGCGTGCTGCTGCTGCGCGTGATCGGCTGGGGCTGGCGGGGCCGGCGGCCGGGCGGCGCGGCCCAGCTGGCGCGGCACCGCCGCTGGGGCGGCTTCACGGCGGGCTTCTGGCTGGTGAACAGCCTGCTGGGCGCCCTGGTCTTTCTGGTGGCCTACGTCCTGTGACCGGCGCGCCGCCGGCGCGAACACTCATGCAAGGGGAATCCGGCCGGTGCTCAGCGTGCTCATCCCGCTCTTCGACGGCGTTCGCACCCTGGCGGCCTGCCTGGCGGACTGGCGCGCCCAGGTTGGCGTGGAGCTGGAGCTGGTGGTGGTGGACAACGGCTCCAGCGACGACAGCCTGGCCCTGGCCACGGAACTGACCGCGCGACCCGGGGCGCCCGTCCGCGTGTTCCGGGAGGCCACGCCCGGCCAGTCCGCGGCCACCAACCGGGCCGCCCGGGAGGCGCGCGGCGAGTGGCTCCTGCTCAGCGCCCAGGACATGCGCGTGCCCGCCGACCTGGCCCGCCGCCACCTGGAAGCCCACGCCCGCCACGCCCGGCCCGGCGAGCTGCTAGCCCTCCAGGGCCACATCGCCTACCCGCCCGCGGCCCTGGCCACGCCCTTCATGCGCTGCCTGGTGGAGGAGACCGCCTTCCAGTTCGCCTTCGAGCAGGCAGGCAACCTCCTGGACGCGGACCCCACGGTCTGCTACGCGCCGCACCTCTCGCTGCACGCCGCCGTCTACCGGCGGCTGGGCGGCTTCGACGAGGACTTCCCTTACGGCTGGCAGGACACGGACCTGGGCTGCCGCCTGCGCGCGGCGGGCGGGCGGCTGGTCTACGAGCCCGGGCTGGTGGCCTGGCACGACCATCCGGTGGAGGGCCGGGCCTATTGCCGGCGCATGGAGACGGTGGGGCGCGACCTGCCGCGCTTCGTGGACAAGCAGCCCGGCGTGCTGGATCTGGAGCGGATCCGCCAGGGCGTGGGCGTGCACTTCCTCCAGGGCGGCCGGCTGGCCTCCGCCGCCCAGCGCCTGCTGCGCGTGGCCGAGGAGCATCCCGGGGCCCTCCTGCCGCCGCTGGAGGTGGAGGAGGTCCGCCACGACCCGGTCCACGCGGCCTGGGTCATCCTGCTCAAGTACCATTTCCACAAGGGCGTGCACGACGGCGGGCGCCGGCACTGGGGCGCGGACTGCTGGCGCGGCCTGGGCGGACGGATCTGAACCACGGACTCAACAAGCGGGGTGCGACGTGCGCGTGCTGATGCTGGGCGGCGGGATCTTCCTGGGGCGGGCCATCGCCCGGGAGCTGGTGGCAGGCGGCGCGGAGCTGACCTGTCTGACGCGCGGGCAGCACGGACCCGGCCCCGTGGCCGGCGTGCGGCTGGTGACGGGCGAGCGCCGGGATCCGCAGGTCTTGCGCGAACTGGCCCGGACGGACTGGGACGCGCTGGTGGACACCTGCGCCTACCGGCCCGCCGACCTGGAGGCGCCGCTGGAGATCCTGGGGGAGAGCTGCGGCTGCTGGCAGCTGATCAGCACGATCAGCGTCTACGCCCCGCCCTATCCGCCGCGACCGGCCGAGGACGCCCCCTTGCTGCCGCCGGTGGACCCCGCGGCGCCCCTGGCGGAGAACTACGGCGCCCTCAAGGCCATGTGCGAGGACATGCTGGAGGAGGAGCTGGGCGAGCGCGCCCTGGTGCTGCGGCCGGGCCTGATCGTCGGTCCGGAGGACCCCAGCGAGCGCTTCGGCTGGTGGGTGCGCCAACTGGCCGCCGGCGGTCCCGTGGGCTGGCCCGACGCCCGCCGCCAGCCCTGCCAGTGGGTGGACGTGCGCGACCTGGCGGCCTTCTGCGTTCACCTGCTGCGCGAGGGCGCCGCGGGCATCGTCCAGGTGGCCGGACCCGCCGAGCCCCCCAGCCTGCCCGAGGTGCTGGAGCGGATGGCCCGGGTCTTCCAGCCCGACATCCGGCCGCGCCTGCTGCCGGAAGCCCGCTGGCTGGCCGCCGGCGTGCGGCCCTGGGCCGACCTGCCCCTCTGGCTGCCCGAAGAGGAGTACGAGAGCTTCCGGGTGGACATCTCCCAGGCCCTGGCCGCCGGCCTGCAGCTGCGGCCCCTGGAGGAGACGGTGCGCGACACCTGGGACTGGCTGCGCGACCGGCCGGCTCCCGCCGCCGGCCCCACGCTGGCCCACTGGCTGCAGACCCTGGGTGCGTAGGTCGCCCGCCGGCGGGCACGGCTGACGGCACGGGTTTCCTACATTTTCCGCGCAAATCGCGGCGTCGGGACGCTCCGCGGGCACAGCGCCCGGGCAGCGGCGCGCCGCCTCCACCCGTCGTCCGGATCAATCACGAGACAAGCATGCGCCTTCTTCTCTTCGTCCTGATCAGCTGGCTGGGCCTGGCTCCCGTCGTGGCCGGCGCCGCCGCCCCGCGCTTCAGCGGACCGGCCGTGATCACCTCCGCGGGCCAGAGCAGCGACATCCTGCTGGCCCGCCAGCTCTTCGTCAAGGCGGGCGTGCCGGCCCGGGTCAGCGAAAAGTTCGCCGCGGATTCCCTGGCCGGCGTCAAAAGCCTGGTCCTCGTGCTGGGTGGCAGCTCCAAGGGGCTGGGCCAGGCCAAGAACGCCACGGACAAGGAGCTGGCGCGCGTGGACGCGCTGCTCAAGAAGGCCCGCGCGGCCCGCGTGCCCGTCCTCTGCCTGCACATGGGCGGGGAGGCCCGCCGCGGCCCGCTCTCCGATCCCTTCATCAAGCCCGTGGTGGGACTCTGCCAGCAGGTGCTGGTGCTCAGCGGCGGCAACAAGGACGGCCTGTTCACGCGGCTGGCCCAGGCCGGCAAGGTGCCGCTGCAGGAGGCCACGGACTACAAGGCGCTGGTCGCCCGCATCGCCGAGGCCTACGGCAAGCCGGCCGGCAAGTAGAAGAAAGCTCCCCCACCCATGAGCAAGAAAGCGGCCGCGGCGGAACCCCGCTACATCGCGCAGAACCGCAAGGCCCGCCACGACTACCAGATCCTCCAGACCTGGGAGGCCGGGATCGCCCTGTGCGGCACAGAAGTGAAGTCCTGCCGCGAGGGCCACGCCAGTCTGAAGGAGGCCTGGGCCCGGGTGGTGGCGGGCGAGATCTTCGTCATCGGCATGCACATTTCGCCCTACGCCCAGGGCACGGTGGGCGCCCACGACGAGACGCGCATGCGCAAGCTGCTGCTCCACGCCACCGAGATCCGCAAGATCTCGCGCGAGGTGGAGGGCGAAGGCCGCACGCTGGTGCCGCTGGCCCTCTACTGGAAGAAGCACCTGGTGAAGTGCCGCCTGGCCCTGGTGGCCGGCAAGCGCCAGTCCGACAAGCGCGCCGACGTCTCCAAGCGCGAGGCCGAGCGCGACATCAAGCGCATCATGAAGGAAAGGAACCAGCGGTGAGCGCATCCACGCCGAGCGCGTTTCCACCCGTGAAGGAGCAGCTGGCCGAGATCCGCAGCGGAGTGGCGGAGATCGTGCCCGAGCCCGAGCTGGAGAAGAAGCTGGAGCGCTCGCGGTCCACGGGCCGGCCGCTGCTGATCAAGTTCGGCGCCGACCCCAGCGCGCCGGACCTGCACATCGGCCACGCGGTGGTGATCAACAAACTGCGCACCTTCCAGCGCCTGGGGCACCAGGTGGTCTTCCTGATCGGCGACTTCACCGGGATGATCGGCGACCCCAGCGGCAAGTCCAAGACGCGCAAGGCGCTGAGCCGGGAGGACGTGCTGGCCAACGCCGAGACCTACAAGGCCCAGATCTACAAGCTGCTGGACCCCGAGCGGACCCAGATCCGCTTCAACAGCGAGTGGTTCGCCCCGATGCCCATCGACGAGTTCATGAAACTGACCAGCCGCTACACGGTGGCCCGGCTGCTGGAGCGCGACGACTTCCGCAAGCGCTTCACGGAGCAGACGCCCATCACCATGATGGAGATGCTCTACCCGCTGATCCAGGGCTACGACAGCGTGGCCCTCCAGGCCGACGTGGAGCTGGGCGGCCGGGACCAGACCTTCAACCTGCTGGTGGGCCGCACGCTCCAGGAGGCCTACGGCCAGGAGCCGCAGGTGATCCTGACCATGCCCATCCTCGAGGGCACGGACGGCGAGCAGAAGATGAGCAAGAGCCTGGGCAACTACATCGGCGTCTGCGACAGCCCGCGCGACATCTTCGGCCGCACCATGAGCATCCCCGACGGCCTGATCCTGCGCTGGTTCCGGCTGGCCACGGACCTGCCCGCGGCGGAACTGGACGCCATCGAGGCCGCGCTGGGCTCGGGCGAGAATCCCAGCACCTTCAAGCGCCGGCTGGGTCGCGAGCTGGTGCGCCTCTACCACGACGGGGAGCAGGCCCGGGCCGCGGAGGAGGAGTTCAACAGCCTGTTCCGCCAGGGCGGCGTGCCCGAGGACGTGGCCGAGCGGGTCCTGACCGAATCCGTCGCGCTCGTCGACCTGCTCTGCCAGGCCGAGTTGGCCGAGAGCAAGGGCGAGGCGCGCAAGCTCATCCGCCAGGGCGCGGTCAGCCTGGACGGCGTGAAGCTGCTGGACGAGGTCGGCCGCTTGGAGCCCAGCGCGGCCGCGCGCGTGCTGAAAGTGGGCAAGCGGCGCTTCCTCAGACTCACGAGCGGCGCATGATCCGCCTGGACGACGTGCAGGAGCTGGTCAAGCCCGAGCTGGCTGAGTTCAAGCGGCGCTACGACGAGGCCATCAAGACCGGCAAGTCGCCGATCATCGACCAGGTGGTGCGCTTCCTGGCCGGCAAGCGCGGCAAGATGTTGCGCCCCACCCTGACCTACCTGTCCGCCCGCCTGCTGGGGGAGAGCAACGAGCGCACGCACTTCGCCGCCGTGGTGGTGGAGCTGCTGCACAACGCCACGCTGCTCCACGACGACGTGGTGGACGGCAGCGACAAGCGCCGGGGCATGCCCAGCCTCAACGCGATTTTCGGCAACAAGATCAGCGTGCTGTTCGGCGACTACCTGCTGGCCAACAGCCTGCTGGCCATGCTGGAGTGCGGCGACACGCGGGTCTTCGAAGTGCTGGCCCGAACGGCCCGGCGCCTGGCCAAGGGCGAGCTCGACCAAGCGGCGCGCAGCCGCAACCTGGACATGGACGAGGAGACCTACTACCGGATGGTCTCCAACAAGACCGGCGCGCTGGTGGCCGCCAGCTGCGTGCTGGGCGGCCTCTCCAACCGGGCCGACGAATCCCAGGTGGAGGCGCTGCGCGCCTTCGGCGAGGCGCTGGGCGTGGCTTTCCAGATCCAGGACGACCTGCTGGACTACACGGGCAAGGAATCCATCCTGGGCAAGCCCGTCGGCGAGGATCTGAAGGAGCGCAAGATCACCCTGCCGCTGATCCACGCCTTCGCCCAGAGCGACTCCCAGGACGTGCGCGAGATCAAGCGCATGGTGGCCCGGCCCAAGCTGGGCGAACTGCGCAAGGTGGCGCGCTTCGCCCAGGAGCGCGGCGGCGTGGACTACGCGCGCCAGCGGGCCCGCGAGTTCAGCGCCCAGGCCCTCCAGGCCCTGGAGGTCTTTCCCGACAGCCAGGTGCGCCGCCTGCTGCATGACTTCAGCTCCTTCGCCGTGGAGCGCACGCACTGACGCCAGTGGACCGTTCCCGGTGAATGGTCCAATTCGGAGGCCGGACCCATGAATCGACTGCGATGGCTCGTGCTGTTCTGGCTGGCCGCGGGCGCGGCCGTGGCCGGGGACCCGGTGGTCTGGAAAGCTCCGGTGGGCGCCTGGGAGGCCCGGCTGCGCGTGGAGCAGCCCAATCCGGCCCGGGACCTGGCCGCCGATCTGGCCGCCACCGGAGCCATGCTGGAGCGCCACTGGAGCCAGCTGCGGCGGGAGGGCGCGGGCTCGGAGATCACCCAGGTCAACGTCCTGGCCGGCCAGCGCAGCGGACGGCTCAGCCGCCCGAACTACGACGCCGTGCTGCGCAGCCTGCAGTGGAAGGACAAAACCCGAGGCGCCGTGGACCTGCTGGCCGGACCGCTGCGGCGCTGGCAGGCGGCGGGCGGCGTGCTCCCCGCGCCGGATTCCGTCCTGGCGCTGGTGCGCGACGGCGGCGCCTATTTCGTGGAGCTGGGCGTGCTGCTGCGCACCCCGGGGATGGAATTGGACCTGGATCCCATCGCCGACGGCCTGCTGGCCGACCGGGCCCTGGACAGCCTTCGGGCTCGCGGCCACCGGGGCGTGTCCGTCGGGCTCGGCTCCGTTTGGCGTGTCACGCCGGGGGATTCCATCCGCATCCTGGACGATGGCAGCGCGGCGAGTGGCGCCGGACCCTGGTTGGCCGGCCGGGCCTGGGCCAGCCGGCCGGCGGGTGGAGCACAGCTGGATCCGCGCACGGGCAGACCCGTGGAGAGCGGTTTCCGGGCCGCCGTGCTGGCGCCCACGGCCGAGGAGGCCGCGGTCTGGGCAACGGCCCTCAGCCTGCTGGGCTGGGAGGGCCTGGAGCTGCTGAACGACCTGCCGAAGGTGGACGCCGCGCTGGCCGGGCCAGGTCCGGCCGGGCCGGAACTGCGCCGCACGGCCGGGTTCCCGGCGGGCACGGGGCTGGATCCGCGGTGAGCGCCACGGCCCTCCTGCGCCTCTCCGCGCTGGGGGACATCCTGCTCTGCGAACCCGTGGTCCGGGTGCTGAAGGAGCGCGAGCCCAATCGCCCGCTGATCTTCATCACCAAGGAGCGCTTCGCCGAGATCCCGCGCGGCTGGCCGGACGTGGACCACGTGCTGGCCCTGCCGGATCCCATCGACGGCCGGGCCCTGGCCGGGCTGCGCGCGGAGCTTGCGCGCCTGGGTGTGGACCGGCGGCTGGACCTGCACAACACGCTGCGCTCCCGCCGGCTCTGGCCGTGGGGCGCGACGCGGCTGCCCAAGCACCGGCTGCAGAAGTGGCTGCTCGTGCACGGCCGGGCGCTGCCCGCGGCCTGGCGCGGGGATCCCGGCCCGCTCTGGCGCCGCAACCTGCGATTGGTGGGAGTGACGGAGCCTGGGACCGACCTGCGACCCCGGCTGGTGGTGGAGGGCCACGTGCTGCGTCACGGCGCCCGGCGCCACGTGGCCCTGGTGCCCGGGGCGGGCTTCGCCACCAAGAGCTGGCCCGAGGCGTGCTGGCGCGAGTTCCTGCCCCTGCTGCTGGAGCAGGTGCCGGAGCCCGTGCTGCTGCTGGGCGGGGCGGCCGAGCACGCGCTGGGCGAGCGGCTGGCGGCCCTAGCGCCGGACCGCGTCCGCAATTGCTGCGGCGCCTGCAGCCTGTCCGAAAGCGCCCGGCTGCTGGCTGACGCGCGCTTCGTGGTCAGCGGGGACACGGGCCTGCTGCACATGGCCGACGCCGCCGGCGTGCCCGGCGCGGCCCTGTTCGGGTCCACCGTGCGCGAACTGGGCTTCTACCCGCTGGGGGAGAGCCTGCGAGTCCTGGAGATTCCCTTGTCCTGTCGGCCCTGCAGCCACGTGGGAAGGACCGCCTGTCCCCTCGGGCACCTGGACTGCCTGCGGCGCATCGCGCCCCGGGACGTGCTGGCGGCCTGCCTGGCCGCGGAGGCCGCATGCTGACCCTCTACCGCTGGCTGAGCCTGCCCGCCTGGCTGCTGCTCATGAGCGTGGGCCGGCTGATTCCCCGGGTGCGCGAGAACATCCTGGCCCGGCGCGGCTGGTCCGCCGCCCTGCGCCAAGTGCGCGCCCAGCGCGGCCCGAACTGGCGCCCGGTCTGGATCCACTGCGCGTCCATGGGCGAGTTCGAGGCCATCCGGCCGCTGGCCCGCGCCCTGCGCGCCCAGGGCCGGCCCGTCGCCCTGAGTTTCTTCTCCACCTCGGGGCCGCGTCACCTGAAGGAAGGCGTGGAGGCCGACTGGGTGGGCTACCTGCCCTTCGACACGCCCGGCGCGGCCCGGCTCTTCCTGCGCCTGCTGGACCCCGCCGTGGCCGTCTTCACCAAGCACGACCTCTGGCCCAATCACATCCTGGCGGCCCGGAGCGCGGGCGTGCCCCTGCTGTTCGTCAACGCCAACTTCCACCCGCGCTCACGGCTGGCCAGCCCCTGGCTGCGCCGCTTCCATCGCCGGCTGCTGCCGCAGTTCGACTGGATCGCCGCCGTCAGCCCGGCCATGGCCGAGCGCTTCCGCGAACTGCTGGCCGGCCTGCCCGTGGCGGTGGAGGCCTGCGGCGACTCGCGCTTCGACCGCGTGGTGGAGCGGGCCCACGAGAGCCGGGCCCTGGAGCGCCTGCCCCGGGACTTCCTGGCCGGACCGCGGCTGGTGGGCGGCTCCACCTGGGAGCCCGACGAGGACTTCCTGCTGCCCGCCTTCGCCGAGCTCTGGCGCGCCCGCCCGGAGCTGCGCCTGCTGCTGGTGCCCCACGAACCGCGCGACCACCACCTGGAGCGCATCGGCCAGCTCCTGGCCGGGCTGGGTCTGGCGTCCTGCCGCCTGAGCGCGCTGGAGGCCGGCGAAACGTGGAGCGGCCAGCCCGTCCTGTTGGTGGATCAGGTGGGCCTGCTGGCCGGCCTCTACGGCTCGGCCCGGGCGGCCTGGGTGGGCGGCGGCTTCACCACGGGCGTGCACAGCGTCATCGAACCCGCCGCCTTCGGCCTGCCCGTGTTCATCGGGCCGCGCCACCATGTCTCCCAGGAGGCCCAGGACCTGCTGGCCTGCGGCGGCGCCATGGAGATCCACAGCCTGGACGAGGCCCGCGACTGGCTGGGCCGCGTGTTGGCCGATCCCGCTCTCCAGGCCCGGATGGGCGCGGCCTCCACGGCCCTGGTGGGCAGCCGGACCGGGACCACCGCCCGCTTGCTGGAGCGCGTGCTGGCCAGTGCGGCCCGCCCCGCTCCCCCCGAAGTTCCCGCTGCCTAAGCCCTTCGCCCTTCAAAGCTGTCGGCATGGCCCCGTCCCATTCTGCCCTTGCACCTTCGCCCCGTCTGCCTGACCTTGGGCAGGCCCGGGGTCCAAGCTGGAAGCAGGGGGACCGGTGGGCCGGAGACTAAGCTCCGGACGCCGGAAAGCGCCGCCGAGGAAGCCGTCACATGCCCTACATCCGCCGCATCCTCTGCATCGACGACGACCCCGATGCCCTGCGCGTGCTCACCGAATACCTGGCTCTGGAAGGCTACGAGGTGGTGGCGGCCCCGGACGGCGCCTCGGGCATCCAGATGCTCACCCTGGAAAACGTCCAGCTGATCATCACGGATCTCAACATGCCCGGCCTGACGGGCATGGACGTCATCGAGATCGTCCACAAGAACTATCCCCACCTGCAGATCATCGTGGTGACCGGCTTCGGCACCATCGAGACCGTGCTCGAGGCGCTCCACAAGGGCGCCATCGACTATCTGGTCAAGCCCTACCTGCTGGAGATCCTCAAGCTCTCGCTGGGCAAGGCCGAGCGCCAGGCCGAGATCGAGGACCGCCTGCGCCGGGCCGAGGAGGCGGGCAGCCTGCCGGGAAACCGCCATCTGTTGGAGGCCCTGCCGCTGCCCACGGCCCTCTTGGGCGCCGGGCGCCAGGTCCTGCAGCAGAACGAGCGCTTCGCTGCGCTGTTCGGGGACTGGGGGCCCGACGGTCCCCAGCTGCTGCCGCCCAAGGCCCGCCGCCGGCTGGAGGACTTCCTGCACGCCAAGGGCGCACAGGAGGACAGCCTGCTGCTGCGGCTGGGCGGCAAGGGCGGCGAGCGCGTGCTGGAATTGAGCCTGCTGCCGGTGGAGGGCGAGCGCGAGGCCTTCCTGCTGCAGGCCAGCGAAGTGGATCTGCCCCAGGCCGCCGAGGCGGACGGCCTGGAGGAGGCCCTGCTGGTGATCTCGCCCGGCGGCAGCCTGCTCTGGGGCAACGGCGCGGCCGTGGACTGGTTCGGCCTGGACGAAGACGCCTTTCCCACGGTGACGGAGCTGCTGGGCGAAGCGCTGGATCCCTCCCAGCTGGCGCCGCTGGCCGACGACCTGCCGGCCACGGCCACCTTCAGCTGGAACGTCCGCCTGCCCCGCGGCCGCGGCCCGCAGCAGGTGCAGATCCTGGCCACGCCCCTGCTGGACGAGCGCCTGCGCCGGCTGGGCAGCGTGCTCAGCCTGCGGGCCGTGGGTCCCTTCCAGGGCTCCGCACCCTTCGACCGGCGCAACCAGGGCGAAGAGGGCCTGCCCCTGCTCAAGGTGGGCGGACAGGGCCGCGTCCGCTGGATCAGCGAAGGGTTGGCGCGCCTCTCCCGGCTGCCCGTGGAGGACCTGCTCCAGCGCCCCCACGAGGAGTTGCTGGCCGAGCTGCAGGCCCCCGGCGGCGCCGCGGCCCGCCAGTTCGAGGAGCGCGCCCGGGTGGCCCAGAGCGACGGCCTGCTGGTGGAGCTGCGGCCCCGGGATCCCATCCCCATCGCCCTGGACATCGAAGAGCAGAAGGCCAAGCTCTACCGGGCTTCCAACTTCCTGCACCACCTGCTGAGCGAGGCCGGCGCCGTGGACCACGCCCGCCTGCGCGAGCGGCTGGACGAGGTGGCGCACACCCTGGTGCAGTCCGGCCTCAGCCGCCGGGCCGCGGTCTACCTGCGCAACGGCGAGACCCTGCTGGGCTGGGGCTTCGCCGGCTACACGCCGGAGGCGGAGGAGGCCATCCGCCGGGATCCCGCCTGGCGCGCCACCTGCGAGGACGAGGAGCGCATTCCCCGCCGCGTGGGCGCGGCCTGTCTCTGCCCCGCCGAAGGGCACGACGGCTCCGAGGCCTGGCTCGTGCTGCCCATCCAGGACCGCCACCAGCGCGAGGTGGGGCGCCTGCGCCTGGAAGGCCTGCCCAGCGACGCCCTGCCCGGCGAGGCCCAGATCCACCTGATCGAACTGATGCTGCGCCACGTGGCCCTGGCCCTGGACGAGTTGGAGCTGGAGCGCCAGGTGGCGCGCAGCGAGGCCCGCTATCACGACCTCTACGAAAACGCCAAGTACTCGATCATCGTCGTGGACGTGGAGAACGGCCGCATCCTGGACGTGAACCGCGAGGCCGAGCTGCTGACAGGCTTCGCCCGCAGCGAGCTGATCGGGATGCGGATCTGGGAGACGCGCGTGGAGGACTACCAGGAGGCCGCGCGGCGCAACTGGCTGAAGACCCTCCAGCGCGAGAGCACGTCCTTCGAGAACGTGCCCCTCAAGCGCAAGGACGGCAGCACGCTCTACGTGGAATACAACTGCATGTTCAGCGAGTTCAACGGCCGGCCCGTGGTGCAGAGCTTCTACCGCGACGTGACGGAGAAGCAGGCCCTGGAATACACGCTGATCCAGAGCCAGAAACTGGCGGGGCTGGGCCAGCTCTCGGCGGGCGTGGCCCACGAGCTGCGCAATCCGCTGGGCATCATGGGCTCCTCGCTGTACTACATCAATTCGGTGCTGGACAAGGAGGAGAAGGTCCCCGACCAGGTACGCAAGCACCTGGGGATCATCAAGAACGAAGTGGACCGCTCGCGCAAGATCATCGAGAACCTGCTCTCGTTCTCCCGCGTCTCCAACCAGGAGCGCGAGCGCGTGGACCTGAACGACCTGCTCCGCGTCACCCTCGACCTGGTGAAGAAGGAGCTCCTGGTCAACAACATCCGCCTGGTGACCGAGTTCGGCGAACTGCCCGGCGTGCAACTCAACCTGGACGAGCTCAAGCAGGGCTTCCTCAACATCATCCTCAATGCCACCCAGGCCATGCCCGACGGCGGCCTGCTGCGCATCCGCTCGCGCCTGGAGGCCTCGCGCGTGCTGATCGCCTTCGAAGATACCGGGCAGGGCATCAGCAAGGAGAACCTGCCCAACGTCCTCAACCCCTTCTTCACCACCAAGGAGCCCGGCATGGGGACGGGGCTGGGTCTGTCGCTGACCCACTCCTTCATCCGCCGCGCCGGCGGCGACCTGACGGTGGAAAGTGAACTGGGCATCGGCACCACGGTCCGCATCTGGTTGCCGGCCTGCGAGCAACAGGAGCTTACATGAGCCAACGGCTGCGCATTTTGCTGGTGGACGACGAGATCAACATGCTGGAGTCCCTAGGGGACGTCCTGCGCGCCGAGAAATACCAGGTGGCCACCGCCTCGAGCGGCGAGGAGGCCATGGCCCGCCTGGAGAAGGAGCGCAACTTCGATCTCATGATCACCGACCTGAAGATGCCCAAGATGAACGGTCTGGACCTGCTGGACCGTGCCTCCAAGGCCTTCCCGTCGCTGGACGTGATCGTGCTGACCGGACACGGCAGCGTGGAGAGCGCCGTCCAGGCCATGCGCCGGGGCGCGCACGACTTCCTGCTCAAACCCTTCCAGCCCGAGGACGCGCTCTCGATCATCTCCCGGCTGGACGAGAAGAAGAACGGCCACCTGCAGAACAACTCCTTCATGAGCGAGCTCTCGCAGACCTACGGCTTCGACTCGATCATCGGCAACAGCCCGGCCATCATGAGCGTGTTCAAGAAGGTGGCCACGGCGGCCAAGTCCAACGCCAGCATCCTGATCACCGGCGAGTCCGGGACGGGCAAGGAGCTGGTGGCCCACGTGATCCACTACTTCAGCCACCGCGCCAACCGGCCCTTCATCAAGACCAGCTGCGCGGCCTTCGGCGAGGGCGTGCTGGAGAGCGAACTCTTCGGCCACGAACGCGGCGCCTTCACCCACGCCGTGGAGCAGCGCAAGGGGCGCTTCGAGCTCGCCGACCGCGGCACGCTCTTCCTGGACGAAGTGGGCGACATCCCCATGCACACGCAGACCAAACTGGTGCGCGTGCTGCAGACCAAGGAGTTCGAGCGGGTGGGCGGGACGGAGACGCTCAAGGTGGACGTGCGCGTCATCGCGGCCACCCATCGCAACATCCGCCAGATGATCAGCGAGGGCCGCTTCCGCGAAGACCTGTTCTACCGGCTCAACGTGATCCCCATCGTGCTGCCGCCGCTGCGCGAGCGCCAGGAGGACATTCCGCTGCTGGTGAACCACTTCCTCACGCAGCTCAGCCGCGAGATGGCGAAGAAAATCGACAAGGTGGCCGACTCGGCCATGGACGAGCTGGTCAACTACCCCTGGCCGGGCAACATCCGCGAGCTGCGCAACGCCGTGGAGCGCGCCGTGGTGTTCTGCGAGGGGCGCCAGCTCAAGGTGGACGACCTGCACGCCGAGCGCCTGCACGACGCCCAGGAGGACGGCCACGCCCTGAAATTGAAGAGCCTCAGCCTCCAGGAGGCGGAGTCGTCGCTGATCACGCACTGCCTCAACCTGACCAAGTGGAACCTCTCCAAAACGGCCAAATTGCTGGAGATCAGCCGGGGCACGCTGTATTCCAAAATGGTCAAGCTCGGACTGCGGGACACGGAGGAAGAGGAGGCGCCGGAGGAGGAATAGCGAAAGGGTGGGCGCATGAGGTCCAGGCCCGTTGACGGTGCCATTCGGGACCAGACTCGACAGCTGATGGGCGGCCTGCTGGACGCGGCTCTGCACCTGGTGGAGAGCCCGCGGGGTTCGCTCATGCTGCTGGACGAGCAGAAGTGCCTGCGCCTGCGGGAAGCCCGCGGCCTGCGCGAGGACTGGCTGTCCGCCCCGGAGCGGGACCACCGCGACGGACCGGCGGGCCGGGCGCTGGCGGAGGGCCGGCCCCTGCACCTGCTGGGTTCCAGCCTGGGCCAGGCCGCCGTGGACGAGTCGCTGATTCTGCCCCTGCGCACGTCCCAGGGCCCGGTGGGCACGCTGAACCTCTCCCGGCAGGGCGGACAGCCCTGGTCCGACCGTCTGCGCGAGCAGGCCGTCTGCTTCTCCGAGAGCATGTCCCAGGCCCTGGAAGTGGTCCGCCTGAGCCAGGACCGCGACCGGCGCATGGCCGAGCTGGACCGCGTGCTGGCCTTCTCGCGCATCTTCGGCTCCACGCGCGAACTCTCCAAGATCCTCGAACTGCTGCTCTCCTGCGCGCGCGAACTCAGCGCCTGCCAGGCCTCGGTGGTCACGCTCTACACGCCCGCCGGCGAAAGCCACGAGGCCTGGGCCGGCCACTGCCTGGCGGAGCCCGTCCTCCAGCGCCTGGTCCAGGGGCTGCGCGAGCGCTTCGGCCACCGCTTCTTCGCCCGGGCCCGCCCGGAGGTCCACGAGCGGCTGGACTCGCTGGACGCGGAGCATCCTCTGCGCTTCCTGGCCGACGAAGGCGTGGCCCAGAGCGCCGTGGTGGTGCCGCTGGTCTTCGGCTACCGGATCCTCGGGCGCCTCTACCTGCTGGACTCCACCGAGCGCCTGCTGCACCGGGACACCCTGCGCCTGCTGATGCTGCTGGCCCAGGAGGCCTCCATCGCCATCGACCAGGGCCGGGCGATCCGCGAGCTGCAGGAGCTGGCCTTCGTGGATCCACTGACCCGCGTCTTCAACCGCAACTACTGGATCCAGCGCTTCGAGGAGGAGCTGGTGCGCGGCGAGCGGCGCGCCCAGCCGCTCTCGCTGATTATGATCGACATCGACCACTTCAAGGCCTACAACGACACCTACGGCCACCTGGTGGGCGACGAGGTGCTGCGCATGGTGGCCCAGGTGATCCGCTCCTGCCTGCGCGAGGTGGACGTGGTGGGCCGCTTCGGTGGCGAGGAGTTCGGCGTGCTGCTGCCGGACACGGACGAGGGCGGCGCGGACTTCGTGGCCGAGCGCATCCGCATGATGGTCCAGCGCCTGGACCTGGGCCGCCCCAGCTCGCCCCTGGGCGGGCTGACCATCTCGCTGGGCTTGGCCTGCGCGGGCGGGCAGCGCCTGACGGTGGAGGAGTTGATCCGCCAGGCGGACACGGCGCTGTTCGTCTCCAAGGAGCAGGGCCGCAACCGGGTGAGCATCTATTCCACTGAAGGTGTGCGGCAGTCCCCCGAGCTGCCGCCGGATCCGCCCCCGGACAGCCCGCCGGGCACGCCGCTGGTCAGCATGAGCGACTTCCTGTTCCAGACGGCGGACCGGCTGGGCGGGACGCGCGAGCAGCGGCCCATGGGCGCCCAGCTGGGCTTCCAGATCCTGGTGCTGGGGGGCGCGCCCCACGAGCACCTGCCACTGGTCCACCTCTTCGATTCGCTGGGCTACCACACGGTCCTGGAGCAGCCCGACACCCCGGGCGCCCAGGTGCTGGAGCCGCTGGGCCAGTCCCGCCCCGACCTGGCCGTGCTCGACCTGGAGTCGCCGCCCGCCGGTCTGGACGGACTGATCCAGCTGCGCGAGCTCAAGACCCGCGACCCGCTGCTGCCCGTGGTCGTGCTGGCCGGCCAGGACGGCATCGAGAGAGCCGTGGAGGCCATCCGGCTGGGCGCCGACGACTACCTGCTCAAACCCTACGGCGCCAAGGAGATCCGCATCTGCGTGGAGAAGGCCTTCAGCAAGCGCTTCCGCATGCTGCAGGGCGACCGCCAATCCACCCGCTCCTCCAACCTGAGCGTGGACCTGAACCGCGCCTCGGAGGAGGTGCGGCGCGAGTTCGTGCGCAGCGCCCAGGAGCTGCGCATCATGCAGGAGTTCAACCGGCGCAGCCTCGAGCATCCCACCCAGGGCGCCCTGATGCTGGATTCCCAGCGTCGCCTGTTGCAGATCAACCGGCTGGCCTGCGAGATGCTGGGGCTGGAGGAGAGCGCGGGCACGGGCCGTTCGCTCTTCCACGCCGCCCCCTCGCTGGACAATCCCCGCCTGGCCAACGCGCTGACCCATGTGGAGCAGACGGGCGAGGCCGTGGACATCAACGATTTCTGGCTCAAGGCGCCAGGCACCGAGGCCAGCGCCCTGCACAAACTGCGCTTCATCCCGGTCTTCCTGGAGACGGGCGAGACCCTGCTGCTGCTATTGCTGGAAAACATGCGCGACCGCCGCTTGATCCGCGAAGAGGGCCGCCGGCTGCGCATGCGCATCGCGCGCGAGATCCACGGACGCATCGCCCAGCACTTGCAGGTGATCACCGGCCGGGCGGAACTGGCCGAACTGGGCGCGACGACGGATCCCCATTCCCTGCAACAGATCCAGCACGCCGCGCGCCGCGTCAGCCAGATTCTGGGCGAATTGGGGGCCGATCTTCCCGACGAACCCCCGGCGACCCCTTGACAAGCTCCTTCGCATCCGCTTACTTTTGGGCCTTTGAAATCGCACGGGGCATTAGCTCAGTTTGGTAGAGCGCTTGACTGGCAGTCAAGAGGTCAGCGGTTCGACCCCGCTATGCTCCATGGTTCTTGATCTTTCAGCCCTGGCGCTGTAGATTGGGGCCCTGTTCTACGCGAGAGTAACTCAGTTGGTAGAGTACCACGTTGCCAATGTGGTTGTCGCGGGTTCGAACCCCGTCTCTCGCTTGCGCTGGCGTCCGCTTCGGCGGACGCTTTCGTTTGGCGGCGTAGCCAAGTGGTAAGGCAGAGCTCTGCAAAAGCTCGACCACCAGTTCAAATCTGGTCGCCGCCTCTTTCCAAGTCCCGGTTTTGCCGGGACTTTTTTTGTGGGCGCGCCCCGCGGTCACGCAAGCTGCGCAAGTGGCTCAAGACGCTCTTCCCAACAGCGGATAAGTCTTGTCGGGGCCACCGGCAGAAGGCATATTCAGCCCGCCCTGAACATGGCTCGGGACACAACCTGTTGCAATCCCCCCCCGGTGCGTGCGCTCCGTCCGCCGCGCCGCGCTGTGCGTTTGGGAAGTTGGCAGCACAAGACCTTGGTGGGCATGGACAAACGAATCTCCAGCCAACGGCTTGCGGAGGCCCCGCTGGCCCCGGCCCACTGGCTGGAGCTGCGGGAAGGGCTGGACGCCCGGCCCAACGGTGAGTCCCTGGCCCGGCTGGCCGAGACCCACGCCCCCCTGCTGCTGGCCCTGCTGCGGCGGGCGGGCAGCGCCGCCGCCCACCCCGCGGACTGTCCGCGCTCGGCCCGCGAGGCCGTCGAGCGTCTGGGTCTGCCCGAATCCCATCGCCTGCTGCACGCCCTGCTGCTGCTGATCCAGCCCTGTCCGGACGCCCCCGGCTCCCGTGCCCAGGCCTGCCGCCGCGCCGCGCGCCGCCTGCTGGAGCAGGTGCCGGCGGCCGAGTACCGGCCGGGCGAACTGGAGCGGACCCTGCTGCACCTGCTGGAGTGGGCCGGCCAGTGCGCGGCCGCCGCGGGCGCGGAGCCCCCGGCCGGGCAGCTGGGCCCCTGGCTGCTGGACAGCCTGGGTGGGGCTGCGGGCCTGCATCCCGAGCTGACGGCCGCCCTGCTGGCGACCTCGGCGCCGGCGGACTCCGACCCCACGGCGGCCCGGCGGGGCGACCTGCTGCGCGCGGCCTGGAAGCTGGGCGCCGCGGAGACGACGGAGCTGCCCATCGACGAGGCCCTGGCCCGGCGGCTGGGTTTGCCGGCGCGACCCGCCGGAGGCCGGCATGCCTGAGCCGGGAGTGGATCTGCGCCGCCTGCTGCAACGCGCCCTGGATTCCCTGCTGGCCGGCGGCCAGCCGTCGGACCTGGAGCTGGTGCTGCTGCGCTCGGATCACGCCCTGCGCGCCCAGGACGGCCTGATCCGCGACTTGCGCCAGTCCCTGGGCGAGCACATCGACGAGCTGCAGGCGCAGCTGGACCAGCTGGCCGCGCTGCGCGGCGTGGGCGCACTGCTGGCGGCCTGGACCGACAGCGAGAGCCTGTTCGACCGGCTGCCCGGCGAGCTGCGCCGGCTCTTCGGGGCCGACAGCGTCTCGCTCTACCTGCTGGACATGGAACATCAGCAGTTGGAAATCGTGGGCGCGGACCCCGCCGACGAGCCGCGCAACACGCGCGCCCTGCCCCTGGAGCGCGGCACGGCGGGCTGGGTGGTGCGCCACGGGCGCGGCCGCCTGGTGCCGGACTGCCGGCTGGATCCCGTCTTCCTGGAGCTGGCCCCCTCGGAGGACGCGCCCTTCCGGACGCCGGGCTGCCTGCTCTGCGCGCCGCTGCAGGTGGGCGGACAGGTCCTGGGTGTGGTCAACGTCTCCCACGCCGAGCCCGGCCGGCTGGACGCCCGGGACGAGAACCTGCTGGGCCTGCTGGCGCCCTTCATGGCCCAGGCCCTGGCGCGCACGCGCCTGCAGGACGGCTTCCGGCTGCGGCTGGGCGAACAGACCCGCGAACTCCAGGACGTGCGCGAGTTCTTCCAGAGCATCATCAACTCCAGCGACGACCTGATCGTGGTGCTCAGCCCGGACTACGAGATGATCCTCATCTCCACCGTGCTCGAGCGCTTGCTGGGAGTGCCGGTGGGCCGGCTGCTCAACCAGCCCGTGGAGCACGAACTGCTGGACGAGGCCACGGGCGCCGAGCTGCGCGGCCTGCTGGGCCAGGGCGAGTGCCTGCGCGACCGCGACGTGCTGCTGCACCACGCCGACGGCCGCGACCTCCACGCCTCGCTCAACGCCAGTCCGATCCTCGGGCCGGCGGGCGAGCGCCTGGGCCACCTCTGCATCTTCCGCTCCATCGAGCGGCGCATGCGCACGCACCACGAGCTGACGCGCCTCAACACCCGGCTCAACCTGCTCTTCGAGGCCGCCGTGGACCTGGGTTCCAGTCTGGACCTGCCCCAGGTGCTGGAGCGCAGCCTGGCCTGGATCCACCGCCTGATCGAGGCCGACGAAGCCAGCCTGCTGCTGCTCAGCCCGGACGGCCGCAGCCTGACCCGCCTGCGCGCCGGCCAGCCGCCGGAGGAGGGGATCGCCCTGGGCGAGTGCCCCGAGGGCCTGGTGGTGAGCCAGCTCAAGCCCCTGCTGCTGGCCGAGCCCGCCGCCGTGCGCCAGTTCCTGCCCGAGGCCGGCGGCCGCCTGCAGAGCTGCATCATGGTCCCCATGCGCGTGCAGGACTCGGTGCTGGGCATCCTGCGCGTGGACAGCCACAATCCGGACCGGCTCTTCACGCACCAGGACCTGCGCCTCTGCTCGACCTTCACCAACCAGGCCGCACTCTCCATCGAGAACAGCCGGCTCTACGCCGCCACCCGCCGGGAGAGTTCGCGCCTGCTGGGCCTGCTGGACCTCTCGCGGCGCATCCGCGACCTGCGCACCAGCCAGGCCATCCTGGCCCAGTTCGGCCAAACGGCCCTGGACCTGGCCGGCGTGCAGGCCGTGGTGGCCTGGGAGTACCGGCGCAACGAGCACCAGCTGCGGCGCGCCTGCCTGCTGGGCAAGGACCTGAGCCTCGAGCCCGGCGAGAGCGTGCTGCCCGCCAGCCTGCCCGGGGACGACCCCCTGCCCTACCTGCTGGGCAACCGGGAGCGCCGCCTGCGCTACAAGCCGCTGCCCGAGCAGCTGCCGCCCTGGGCCCCCGCCGTGCGCGGCCGTGCCGGCGCCGCCTCGCTGCTGGCCGTGCCTGTGATGGACGAGGGCGAGGTCTACGGCCTGCTGCTGGTCTACGGCGACGAGCGCCACCCGCCGCTGGAGGAGGAGGAGAGCTTCATCAGCGTGCTGGCCCTCCAGGCCGCGGCGGCCATCCACAGCCAGCGGCTGCTGATGGAGAACCAGACGGCGCGCGAGTTCCTGACCAGCGTGGTGACCTCCGCCACTGATGCCATCGTCGTGACGGATCGGGTGGGGCGGATCACGCTCTTCAATCCCGGCGCGGAGAGCATGCTGGGCCTCTCGGCCACGGACATGGTGGGCCGGCACGCCCCGGCCCTCTACCCGGAGGCCGGCGCGCTGCTGACGGACATGCGGCGCGCCATGCGCCAGGGCCAGGACCACCTCACCTTCGAGACCAACCTGCGGGCCCGGGATGGGCGACAAGTCCCCGTCCAGCTCTCGCTCAGCTGGATGCGCGACGCGCGCAACCGGATCACCGGCGTGCTGGGCGTGGCCAAGGACATCCGCGAGCTCAAAAAGCTCGAGCAGACCCGGCTGGAGGCCGAGCGCCTGAGCGGCATCGAACGCATGGCCGTCACAGTCTCCGACAAGATCAACACGCCGCTCTCCGTCATCCTGGCCCAGCTGGACATGGTGCGTCTGCTGCAGAAGGATCTGGGACCCGGCGCCCTGGAGGCCCTGCAGTCGGTGGAGAACCAGGTGGTGGTGATCAAGGCGATCCTCGACCAGCTGAACGAGCTCAAGCACGCCCGGATCAAGGCCTACGCCTTGCCCAACGTGCACATGTACGACCTGGAGCAGGCCGAGCGCGCGCAACCCGAAGCGGCGGCGCGGCCCGAAGCGCCGCTGCGCGACGAGTCTCCCGGACGCGAGCCGGGAGCGGCGGAGCCCGACCTGCACGCCCGGCCCCTGCCCCGACCCCTGCGGCGCAAGGCGCCCCATGGCCGCGGGCGCTCCGATCCCTCCTGACCCGCCGTCCGGCCCGGCGCGTTGCGATTTGACGACGGCGGGCGTAAGTTGCCCACGCCCGACAGGCCGTTGGGCGCACCAAACCCCGGGGCCCGATGGACGCTCAAGCAACCCGCAGCGTGATGGTGGTGGAGGACAACGACGACTACCGTCGGGTGCTGGCCCAGTTCCTCGAGTACTACGGCTTCGCGCCCGTCCTGGACGCGGCGGACGGCCAGGCGGCCTGGGATCTCCTGCAGACCTGCTCCGTGGACCTGCTGATCACCGACATCAACATGCCGCGGATGAGCGGAATCGAATTGATGGAAAAAGTCCGCGCCAAGCAGCCGGCCTTGCCCATCATCGTGATCACGGGCTACGCCCAGGAATTGCACCATCTGGCGCCCTTCGATGTCCAGGCCACATTGATCAAACCCTTCAAGATGCCCCTGCTGGATGCCGAAATACGACGCATCTTCAGTCAGGGGAACGCATGAAGGGTCGCATCCTGATCATCGACGACTATCCCGGCGTGCGGGAGACCCTGGGCGCGTTCCTGTCCGCCCTGGGACACGAGGTGCTGCTGGCCGGCGACGGCCCCGAAGGCCTGCGCCTGCTGGCCGAAGAGCATCCCAGCCTGCTCTTCCTGGACATCGTGATGCCCGGCATGAGCGGCCTGGAGGTGATCCGGCGCATCCGCGAGATCCACTCCAGCGTGCCTGTGGTGATGATCACGGGCCACGACGCGCCGGAGATCGCCCGCGAACTGCTGCTGGCCGGCGCCACGGACTTCATCCGCAAGCCCCTCAACCTGGACTACGTGCAGCGCGTCACCGAGGCCTGTCTGGCCAAGCAGCCGCGCCCGCGCGACGCCTGATCCACCGGAGACCCGATGTTCCCCCAGCCTTCCGCCTGCCTGCGCGTCACCCTGGAACACGACGCCGTGCACGAAGTCCCCGCCGGCACCCTGGTGGGTTCGCTGCCGGGCGCAACCGCGCTGTGCGCCGGACTGGAGCCCGTGGCCGCGCTGGTCAATCACGACCTGGTCTCGCTCTCCTATCCGCTGGAGATCAACGCGCGCGTGCGCTTCCTGACCCTGGCCGACGCCCACGGCTGGCGCGTCTACCAGCGCTCGCTCTCCTTTTTGACCGCCCAGGCCCTGCGCGAGTGCTTCCCCGCGGCCGTGGTCTCCCTGCAGCACTCGCTGGGCCAGGGCCTGTTCTGGAGCTTCCGCAACAACGCCCACGACGGGATCAGCCCGGAGCAACTGGACGAGCTGCGCTCCGTCATGCGCGGGCTGGTGGAGCGCGACCTGCCCATCGAGCGCCGCAAGGTCTCCTTCGAGGAGGCCATCGAGCAGTTCCAGGCCGCCGGGCAGACGGACAAGCTGGACCTGCTGCGCTTTCGCAACCCGCCCCACGTGGTGCTGCACGCCTGCGCGGGCTTCACCGACCTGGCCCACGGCCCGCTGGTCTCACGCACGGGGCTGCTGGAGCGCTTCGACCTGGTGGAGTACGAGCGCGGCTTCGTCCTGAACCTGCCCACTCCGCGTCCGCCCCACCAGGTGGAGGAGCTGGAGCGCCAGCCACACCTGTTCCAGATCTATCAGGAGCACAAGGAGTGGGGCCGGATCCTCGGCGTGAACACCGTGGGCCGCCTCAACGAGACCATCGCAACGGGGGAGATCGAGGCCTTCATGCGGACGGCCGAGGCCCTGCACGAGCTGAAGATCGGCCGGATCGCCGAACGCATCGTGGCCCGGCGCGCCGAGCTGCGCCTGCTGCTCATCGCCGGACCCTCCTCGGCGGGCAAGACCACCTTCGCCAAGCGCCTGACCACGCACTTGACCGTCCACGGCCTGCGCCCCGTGGTGCTGGGCACGGACGACTACTTCGTGGGTCCGGAGCAGACGCCCCGGGACGAGGACGGCAAGCTGGACTTCGAACACGTGGAGGCCGTCGACCTGCCCTACTTCAACGAGAGCCTGGCCCGGTTGACGGAGGGCCAGGAGATCGAGGTGCCGACCTTCAACTTCCAGACCAAGCAGCGCGAGTTCCACGGCCGGCGCATCCGGCTGGAACCCGACCAGCTGCTGATCGTCGAGGGTATCCACGGGCTGAACCCGCTGCTCAGCGCCATGGTCCCGGCGGAGCGCAAGTTCCGGATCTTCGTCAGCGCGCTGACCCAGCTCAACCTGGACCGCAACAACCGCATCTCCACCACGGACAACCGCCTGATGCGCCGGATGGTGCGCGACCACCGCTACCGGGGCCACTCGGCGCTGGACACCCTGCGCAGCTGGGCCAGCGTCCGGCGCGGGGAGGAGCGCTGGATCTTCCCCTTCCAGCGCGAGTCCGAGGCCACCTTCAACTCCGCCCTGGACTTCGAACTGGCCGTGCTCAAGCCCAAGGTCGAGCCGCTGCTGATGCAGATCAAACCCTCGCATCCGGAGTACGCCGAGGCCCGCCGGCTGGCCCAATTCCTCTACAATTTCCTGGCCGTGGAGGACCGCAGCGTGCCGCGCACGTCCATCCTGCGCGAGTACATCGGCGGCAGCGCGTTCAAGTACTGAAGCCGGACCGCGGGTCCGGTCGGCAGCGGAATCCCGGGCCCGCCGGGACCGCAGAATGTGCCGCGGCGATGGACACCGGCCGCTCCTCTTTCCTACCTTGCAGCCGCTGGAGCCGCCGCCCGTCTCGCAGGCGAGCGCAGCCGGTCTCCGTCGGGAGTGATCAATCTGTCTGGAGGATGCAGGCATGTCTCTTGAAGCCCTGGGCATGGTGGAAACCAAGGGCCTGGTGGGCGCCATCGAAGCGGCGGATGCCATGGTCAAGGCCGCCAAGGTGGAGCTGATCGGCCGGGAACAGGTGGGTGGCGGCTACGTGACCGTGATGGTCCGCGGCGACGTGGGCGCGGTGAAGGCCGCCACGGACGCCGGTGCCACGGCCGCCGAGAAGGTGGGCGAGGTGGTGTCGGTCCACGTGATTCCGCGTCCCCATGCGGAAGTGGAACTGATCCTCCCGCGTCGGTCCTGAAACGGAGCGCGCCGCCCACACCGGCGGCGCGTGTTTTTTCCATGGATGAAGCACTGGGCTTCGTGGAAACCCGTGGTCTGGTGGCCGCCATCGAGGCCTGCGACGCCATGTTGAAGGCGGCGCGCGTGCGTTTGGTGCAACGCCAGGTGGTGAATCCCGCCCTGATCACCATCTGCGTGGAAGGCGAGACCTCCGCCGTCCAGGCGGCCGTGGATGCCGGAGCCCGGGCCGCCGAGCGCGTGGGCCGCGTGGTCTCCGTCTTGGTGATTCCCCGTCCCGCCGCCGGCGTGCGCGCCCTGGCGGGCTCGCTGGAACGGGAGGCTTGGTCTCCCGCGGATCCGCTTCCCGCCCCGGGTCCCACGCCCGCGACGACCCTCCGGCACCCGGCCACGCCGGAGGACCTGCGGGCCCTGCCGGTGCGCGAACTGCGGGCCCTGGCCCGTCGCCTGCCGGGCTTTCCCCTGGGTGGTCGGCGCATCTCCCAGTCCACGCGCGAGGAACTGCTGGGCCATCTGGGCCACCTGCTCTTCTCCCGCTGACGCCTCCCCCTCGGGCCGGGCGGACGAGCGCAGCGGCGGACCCGGTTGCTGACAGGCACTCACGACATCCACTCGCGCCCGATCGCAGGCCGGGATCCGACCCGGCGGGTTCGGGCGCTTCGGCAGGAAGGGGGGGGGACATGCCGCGCTGTTCGCACCCGCACGTGTCCGCCGGATTGCGCGCGGCGCTCGCGGCCTTGCTCCTGATCCTGCTGCTGGCGACGCAGGCCACGGCGGGACCCGCCACGGACTGGGTCTTCCGCTGCGCGGACGCGGCCACGGCCCGGCGCCTGCTGGAACCCGCTTCGACTCTCCGAGGGCACCTGCCCGCCGGCGCCCGGCTGGAACAGGCCCTGCCCGGTACACCACCTCCCGAACTGGCGGCCGTCCTGCGCCTCAGCCTGCCGGCGGAGGCTTCACTGGCCGAAGTCTTCAAGCACGTGCAGGCGGAGGCCGCGCCGCACTGGCTCGAGTCCGCCCCCCTGCGCCAGACCGACCGCCTCCCCGACGACCCCCTCTACAGCCAGCTCTGGTCCCTGCCCCAGATCCAGGCCCCGGCGGCCTGGGATCTTCACGTGGGTCAGGGGGAGGTGTTGCTGGCCGTGGTGGACACGGGCGTCGAGCTGAGCCATCCCGACCTGGCCGGAGCCCTCTGGACCAACCCGGTCGAGAGCACGGGCCTGGCCGGCGTGGACGACGACGGCAACGGCATCGTGGACGACCTGCACGGCGCCGACCTGCTGGACGGGGATGGCGATCCCAGCCCCGCCGCCGGCGACCAGAGCCACGGCACGCACACGGCGGGCACGGCGGCCTGTGTCACGGACAACGGCGCGGGCCTGGCCTGTCCGGCCTGGAGCGCCCGCCTGCTGGCCGTGCGCGCCGGCCACCAGAGCACGGTGAGCCGCGGCGTGGAGGGCATCTGGTACGCGGCCCAGGCCGGCGCGCGGATCATCAGCTGCTCCTGGGGCGGCGACAGCCGCTCCACCTACGAAGACGAGGTGATCCAGGCCGCCCGCGCGCTGGGCGCCCTGGTGGTGGCCTCGGCGGGCAACGACGGCACGGAGCGCCTGCACTACCCGGGGGCCTACGACGGCGTGCTCTGCGTGGCGGCCTCCACGCCCGAGGACACGCGCCTGGCGGGCAGCCAGGTGGGCTGGTGGGTGGACCTCTGCGCTCCGGGCAGCGCCATCCTCTCCAGCGTGATTGGCGGGGGCTACGGCTTGAAGAGCGGCACGTCCATGGCCACGCCGCTGGCGGCCAGCCTCTGCGCCCTGGCCTCCAGCCGCTTCCCGGGCGAGACAGGCGACCAGCTGCGCGAGCGCGTCAAGGCGGGCTGCGACAACGTGGACGAACAGAACCCCGGCCTGGAAGGCAAGCTGGGCAGCGGGCGGCTCAACGCCTGGCGCACCCTGAGCCAGTCGCCGCGGGCCGTCCAGTTGGAGGGCTTCGTCGTGGCGGACGCCGACGCGGACGGCGTGGCCGAGCCCGGCGAGGCCGTCCAGGTCCGGCTGCGGGTCCGCGCGCTGCTGGGCACTTTCGGCAGTCTGCAGGCCGCCTGCTTCCTGCAGGCCGGCGAGGGCACGCTCCAGGATGGCCTGATCCAGCTGGGCGCCCTGTCCCAGGGCCAGCTGGTGGAACCGACGGACGCTTTTTCCCTGACCCTGGCCAGCGGGCTGGAACCCGGCCAGGACCTGCGCCTGCACCTGCTCTTCACGGCGGAGGGCGGCTTCAGCCAGGGCGCGGACCTGCTGCTCCGCGTGGCACCCACCTACGTCACCCACGACAATTCCCGCCTGCAGCTCAGCGTGGGCGGCGCGGGCGTGCAAGGCTACTACGATTTCGAGCAGAACCAGGCCGTGGGCGACGGCCTGCGCTGGCCGCCCGGCTCGCCCTCGCATCTCTATCACGGCAGCCTGCTGCTGGCGCTGGCCGACGGCCAGGTGGCCCACAACGCCACCATGGTGCCCGGCGATCCGGCGGAGCTGCTCAGCCTGCCCGGCGGCGAGATCCGCCGCGAGGAGAACGCCGGCGCGCTGCACAGCGAGGCCGAGTTCTCGGCCACGGGTCTGGCGGGCCTGCGCGTGCGCCAGGACGTCCACAGCTGGCCGGACGCGGATTGGGTCCTTCTGCGCTGGACGCTGCAGAACACGGGCAGCCAGCCCCTGAGCGGCCTCCAGCCCGGCCTCTGGCTGGATCTGGACGTCGCCGGCAGCTACAACAACGACACGGGCGGCTGGGACAGCCAGACCGGCACGGGCTGGATCACGGACGCCGGCGGCCTTGAAGTAGGCGCGCGCTGGCTCTCCGAGGCGGCCTGGGCCTACCGGCTCTGCCACTGGAGCGAGTGGTCGGGTTTCGGGCTGGAGGACGGCGAACTCTTCGGCTGGCTGAACGCCGGTTTCGGACAGACGGCCACGGAGACGCCCGCCGACCAGCAGATCCTGCTGGGCGCCGCGCCGCTGGATCTGGCGCCCGGACAGCAGCGCGAGCTGGCGCTGGTTTTGTGCGCGGGGTCCGACCTGGAAGCCCTGCGCGCGGCGGGCCAGGCCGCGCTTGACCAGTGGGAGGCCCTGGACCTGTCCGGGGAGCCCGCGCCCGGGCGGCCCGGCGGCCTGGAACTGGGCGTGGCGCCCAATCCCTTCAATCCGGACACTCGCTTCCAGGTAACGCTGCCCCGGCCGGGCGCGCTGGGCTGGCGCGTCTACGATCTGCGGGGCCGGCTGGTGCTGGAGGGCCGGCGCGCGGCGCTGCCGGCGGGGCTCTGGACGGAGCGGCTGGCCCTGTCAGGGCAGGCGAGTGGACTGTATCTTCTGGTGGTGGAACAGGGCCCGCTCCAAGCGGCGGAGCGCCTGCTGCTGATACGCTGAGTGTGTTGCGGAGGTGGGTCATGATCGGCACGGGACGGGTTGGTGCGGTGCTTCTCCTGCTGGCGATGGCCGGGAGCGCGGGAGCCGTGGAGCTGCGGGGCACCCTGCAGGGCAAGCGCGTGGTCCGGGCCGACGAATCCCCGCTGCTCATCCCCGCCACGCTGACGGTGCCCGCGGGCGCCAGCCTCTGGCTGGAACCCGGCGTGAACGTGCGCCTGGGCGAAGGTGCCTGCCTGGTGGTGGAGGGCGAGCTCCACGCGCTGGGTGAGAAGCGGGCCCCCATCCGTTTCGAGCCCCAGGTCGAAGGCCAGCGCTGGGGCAACGTCAAGCTCCTGGGCGACAAGGACCTGCCCTGCTACGACGGCGACGGCCGCTACCTGGACGACTCCGGCGGCAGCCGCCTGCTGTTTTGCGAGTTCCGCTCCGGCGGCCAGGTGGTGGACGACCAGTACGACGGCGGCGCCGTCTACCTGAACGGCAGCGCGCCCATCATCCGCGACTGCCTCTTCCTGGGCAACAAGGCCGACCGCGGCGGCGCCCTGGTGGCCTACAACTTCGCCACCCCGCTGATCGAGTCCTGCACCTTCGAGGGCAACGAATCGCTGCTGGACGACGGCGGCGCGCTCTACTGCTTCTTCTACAGCGACGCCCAGATTCTGCGCAACTTCATCGTGCAGAACCGCTCCGCGCGCCACGCGGGCGGCCTCTACATCTCGGTCTCCAACCCGCTGGTGAAGGAGAACGCCTTCATCGACAATTCGTGCGTGGGCTGGGGCGGCGCCATCTATGTCTCCTCGTCCAGCCCGCGCATCCTGGACAACGCGCTCTACGAGGCCACGGGGGAGGACCGCTCCACGGGCCTGGTCTTCCAGACCGACTGCCGGCCGGAGGTGAAGGGCAACAGCCTGCAGTCCGGCGGCGTGGAGGTCTACGGCCTGAATCTGGCCGAGGACCTGGACCTCTCCGGCAACTGGTGGGGCACCACCGACGAGTTCCTCGTGCAGGGCAAGGTCCAGCAGCGGGGCCGCGGCCAGGACCGCAAGCTGGTCACCGCCCCCTGGCGCGACCGCCCGGTGGCCAACCTGCTCACCCAGCCGGTGGAGATCCTCAGCCTGCACGCCATGGGCGACCGCAATTGGGCCGACACCCTGGCCTTCGATCTCTGCGACCAGGCCGTGGCCCGCATCCAGATCGGCGCCGTGGACCGCAACCGCTACGCCTTGGACCAGACCAGCGCCGAGGTGCGCGTGCTGGAGCGACCCGAGGAGGCCCTCACGCTGATCTTCCTGGAGACCGAGAAGGCCAGCGGGATCTTCCGCGCCCGGCTGGCCCTCAACCGCTCCGAAGAGGACACGCCGCGCCTGAATGTGCGGGTGGGCGAGCACGTGCTCTTCACCTCCACGGCCAATCGCGAGCTCAAGCGCCTCTACCGCGTGGACGAGGCGCGGCCCGTGGTGCACCAGCTGGCCGTGCTCTCCGACCCCGACCCCACCCACCTGGTGGCGGACACCCTGCGATTGGGCTGGCAGTACTTCAGCCTGCTGGGCGTCGACCAGCAGGCCTGGCAGCTCCAGGTGGCTTCGGACTCCAGTTTCACCCCGGCGGACCTCTGGGATTCCGGCCCGCGGCCGGCCGCGGCCCAGTCGCGCAGCCTGAGCTACCAGGGGAAACCCCTGGCGGACGGCGAGCGCTATTTCGTGCGCCTGCGCGTCCAGGGCGGCGGCGCCTGGAGCGCCTGGAAGCGCTTCCTGATCCGCAGCGACAACGCCCAGACCACCCTGCGGCTGAATTCCCTGCCCAACGTGCCCGTGCTGCTGGAGCCGGCGGAGAGCGCCCTGCTGCCCACCCTGCGGCCCCAGGTCAAGGCCGGTCCCGTCCGCGACCGCGAAGGCGATCCGGTAGGCTACGAGTTCCAGCTGGCCCAGGACGAGTTCTTCCAGCACGTGCTGGCTGCGACGAATCCCGCCGACTGGCGCGAGGCCAGCTGGACCCTGGAGCGCGACCTGGAGGACGACGGCGGCTACTGGGTGCGCGTGCGGGTCAGCGACGGCTTCGAGGCCGGCGCCTGGAGCGCGCCGCGCCGCTTCTACGTGAACCCCGTCGAGGAAGCCCCGGCGTCCTTCGAGCTGGCCGGCCCCACGGGCACCAGCGCCGACCTGCAGCCCGAGTTCAGCTGGGCCGCGGCGCCGGACCCGGATCCGCTCTCCAGCGTCGAGTACACGCTGCTGCTCAGCGCCAGCGAGGACCTGCGCGAACCGAAGCGCGTGCCGGCGGGCGTCGGACTGGCCCTGCGCCTGAAGGACGAGTTCCCCAACCGCGTGCCCCTCTGGTGGGCCGTGGAGGCCAAGGACAACACCGGGCGCACCACGCGCAGCCGGCGCGCCCTGCGCCTGCTGCCGGATTCCACGCCCTCCACGCCCGTGATCCTCTTCCCCAGCGGGGGCGAGGAGGCGCGGGCCGACCAGACGCCGCGCTTCACGCCCAGCCAGGATCCCTGGCCCCAGGACCGGTTGGTCTACGAGATCCAGGCCATCGCCCAGGGCGGCGAGTTCGCCAAGCCGCTCTTCCACCTGAAGAACCTGCAGGGCCCGGACCTGGCCAGCCAGTCGCTGGAGGCGTGGAGCGAGAGCCGCCTGCTGGCGGAGGACAAGGCCCACAGCTGGCGCCTGCGCGCGCTGGACAACCACGGCGTGGCCTCCGAGTGGTCGGAGCCCGCCACCTTCTGGTACAACCGCTCCAATAGCGCGCCGGGGCCCGTGGTCCTGCAGGCGCCGGCCGACAAGGCCCTCCAGCGCCAGGAGCCCACCTTGAGCTGGAGCGCGGCGACGGATCCCGACCACAGCGATCCCGCCAGCAGCCTGTCCTACGTCGTGCAGCTCTCCCAAGACCCGGGCTTCCAGGGCCGGCTGCTGGAGGAGCGCCTCACCGGCCGCACCGAATGGCTGCCGACGGGTCGGATCGCCGACAACGCGCGCTGGTACTGGCGCGTGCAGGCCCTGGACAACGAGGGCAGCGCCAGCGGCTGGAGCGCGGCACGCCAGTTCGTGTTCAACCAGGCGGACGAGGCCCCCGCCGGGCTGGCCTGGCTGGAGCCCGCCGAGGGCGCCCGGCTCTTCAAACTGGACCAGCTGGAGCTGGCCTGGCAGGCCGCGACGGATCCCGACGTGGACGCCCGGCTGACCTACTCGTGGCAGCTGCTCTCCGCCGCGCAGCCTGCCCAGGTGCTGGCCCAGGGTCAGACCAGCGAGACCCGCGCCACGGCCAAGGCGGCCCTCGCCAGCCGCTCCGACTACCTGCTGAAGGTCAGCGTCAAGGATGAGAGCGGGCTGGAGGCCGGCCTGCCCGCCCGCCGGGTGAGCGTGGACAGCCATCCCAGCGCGCCTGAGCCCCGGGTGGAGAAAGACGAGCTGGGCCTGCCGGACCTGCTGAGCTGGTCGGCCGCCCAGGATCCGGATCCCGCCGACCGCCTGAGCTACCGCGTGGAGATCCAGGATGCGGCGGGCAAGGCCCTGGCCCAGGCGCCGGGCCTGACCGCCACCCAGCTGGCCCTCGGCCGCCTGCCGGGCGTGGAGCGTCTGCCCGAGGATCAGGAACTGCGCTGGACCGTCACGGCGCGTGATCCCCACGGGCTGGAGTCCACGTCCACAGCGGGCCGCTTCTGGTTCAACCGCGCCAACAACGCCCCCAGCGCGCCGGTTTTCACCGCGGAGCTGGGCCAGGGCGGGGCCCTGCGCACGGACCGGCCCAGCCTGGCCTTCACGCCGGGCACGGATCCCGACCACAGCGATCCCCCCGCCAACCTCTGGCACGAACTTCAGCTGGCCACGGCGGCGAACTTCCAGAATGCCGCCACCCAGCGGGTCCCGGCCGGCGAGCGGGCGGTGAGCGGCCTGACCCTGGGCGACAACGCCCGCTGGCACCTGCGCCTGCGCTGCCTGGACGACCAGGGCACGCCCGGCCCCTGGAGCGCGCCGCTGGTCCTGGCTGTCAACCTGCAAGACGAACCGCCCGCCGTGCCGCAGCTGCGCACGCCTGGCGCGGGCCAGAAGCTCTATGACCTGAGCGGCCTGCAGGTGGCCTGGAGCGCCTGCGCCGATCCCGATCTGGACGCGCAGGTGCGCTACCGGGTCACCCTCGAGGACGGCAACGGCGCCCTGCTGCAGAAGAAGGAGACATCGGAGACCGCGCTGCGGCTCACCCAGGCCCTGCAGAACGACCAGGAGCTGCGCCTGACCGTGACGGCCCTGGACGAAACGGGACTCGAAGCCAGTTCGCTGCCCCTGCGCTTCACGGTGGACAGCCGGCCGGGCCCCGTCAGCCTGAGTGGGCGCGCCGGCCAGCTGCTGGGTTCGACCGACGCCCTGGCCTGGACGGAGTCCGCGGATCCCGATCCGGCGGACCGGCTGGTCTACGAACTGGCCTGGTCGAGCACCCGCTCGTTCAGCGACGGGGCCGTCAAGGAGGTGCCGGGCCTGCGCCTGCCCCTGGCGCAGCTCAGCGGCCTGCCGGAGAACGGCGAGGTCTGGTTCCGGGTGCGCGCCCGGGATCCCCACGGCCTGACGGGACCCTGGTCGGAGAGCTGGAACGGCGTCTGGGACGCCGTGAACGAGGCGCCGCGCTGGAGCGGCCGGCTGAGCCCGGCGGGCGGCCTGCAGAGCGCGCCCGTGGTGCTGGGCTGGGACGCGCCCCAGGACCCCGACCGCCGTCCCCAGCGCCTGCAGGTGGAGCTGAACAGCGCGGCGGACGCGGGCTTCCGGGAGGCGCCGCTGAGCCAGAAGGTGGACGCGGCGGCGGGGTCGGCCCCGCTGGCGCTGAAGGAAAACGGCCGGCGCTTCGTGCGCGCCCGGGTGGTGGACCAGGACGGCAAGAGCAGCGACTGGACGCCCGTGGAGGAATACGTGCTGAACGCCCGGGCCGAGGCGCCGGGCACGCCGGGCGGGCTGACGCCCAAGGACGGCAGCCAGGTGGCGCCAGGTTCGCTGACCTTCCGCTGGACGGAAGCCCGCGATCCCGATCCGGGGGAATCCGTCCGCCACGAGCTGGTGCTGGAAGGCCCTGCCGGTGAGCGTCGCGTGCCAGTGTCCGGCGGCACGGCCAGCGTGGAGCTGGAGCCCGGCGTCTGGCGCTGGAGCGTGCTGGCCAGCGATCCCGGCGGCCTGCAGACCCGCTCGGCCGTGCAGCGGCTGACTGTCCAGGCCCCGCCCCCGCCGCCGCCGCCCGCGCGGCCCTGAGCCCAGCCTGACCTGATCCCTGGACGGGCCGACGGATTTTCCGCCGGCCCGTTTTCCTTGCTGCAACCCCGGCCCCGGCGCGGCCGTTGGGACCCCTCCACGAAGACAAGGAGCGGGACCATGGCCAGACGACCGGGCGCGGCGCAGCAGGGGATGCTGGACGGAATGGAATGCTGCCGGCGCCGGGGCCAGCGGGGGGAGGACCTGGCCGCCGACTGGCTGGAGGCGCGCGGCTTCCGGATTCTCAAACGCAACCTGCGGCGCCGCCAGGCCGGCGAAGTGGACCTGCTGGCCGAGCGGGACGGCGTCCTGCACGTGGTGGAGGTGAAGTGCGGGCGCGGGCCGCTGGAGCTGCTGCTGGAGCGCGTGGACGAGCGCAAACTGCGCCTGCTGCTCAAGACCCTGGCCCGCTCGGGCTGGCTGGAGGGCGGCCCCGGCCGGCCGACCCACTGTCGCGTGGACGTGCTGCTCGTGCAGCTGGACCCCCAGGGTCCGCAGCTCCACTTCCTGGAGGATCTCTGTCCGCCCGAGCTGCGCTGGGAGGGTGGGGCGGATGTCTGAGCCGCGGCCGGAGCGTCCGCACCTGCCCCGCGTGCACGCCTGGTTGTTGGGCGGGACGCTGGCCGGGGCGCTGCTCTGGCGCGTGCTGCCCGCCCCGCCGCCCGGGGCCTGGCTGGTGCTGCCCGTCCTGCTGCTGGCTCCCAACCTGCGGCGCGGCGCGGGCAGCCTGCGGCTCGGCCTGGCCCTGCTCCTGCTCTTCTGGCTGACCCACGGCACGCCGAGCGGGGATTCGCGTCCGCCCTCCGCTGCGCCCGCTCCGCGGGCCGACGGATCCCAGAGCGCGGCCCTGCTGCTGCGTCCGCTGGTCGACGGCGGCGAATCCTTAAGCGAGCTGCGCCGGCAATCGGAGGACGGGCCACCCCTGCACCGTCCGCTGGTCTGCGCGGCCTGGGCCTGCCGGGACTCGGGCTGGCAGGCCCTGCCCGGGCGGTTGGAGGTCTGGCCGCGGGAGAGACGCTGCCCGCCCCTGCGCTCCGCGGGCGCGTGGCTGCTGGTGCGTCGGCCCGGGCACGACGAGCCGCTCTGGGAGCCTTTCCGGCCGCCCCCGGCGCCCCACGCCCCCGATCGCCGCGCCCAGGGCTGGAGCCGCGGGCGCTGTGGCCGGCTGGGACTGGACACCACGCGCGTCCTGCTGCGCGCGGTGGCCGGTGCCCCGCCCGTCGCCCCGCCGGGCTGGAGTGCGCGGCTGCGGGCCTGGTGCGCGCGCCGCCTGCTCTGCGGTTCGGGCACAGGCGGTCCCTGGTTGGTGGCCGTGCTGCTGGGGGAAACCGCCTGGCTGCCGCCTTACGACGTCGCCGTCTGGCAGGCGACGGGGCTGGCCCACCTGCTGGCCGTCTCGGGCCTGAACGTGGGCGTGCTGGCCCTCACGTTGGGCCAGGGCCTGGGCCCGCTGCCGGTGCCGGGCCTCGTGCGCGACCTGCTGCTGGCCGGCCTGCTCGGACTCTACGTGCCCCTGGCCGGCAACCAGGTCTCGGTGGAGCGGGCCGTGGGCATGGCCCTGCTGCTGCTGGCCGCGCGCCGCCTGGGCCGTCCGCTGGGCGGACTCTCCGTGCTGGCCTTGGCGGCCACCTGCGCGCTCTGGCTGGATCCGGGCGAGCTGGTCCGCCCGGGCTTCCAGATGAGTTACGGCGCGGTGGCCGGCCTGCTGCTGGGAATGGGCGCCGGCGCCCCGCCGGTGGCCGGCCGGCTGCGGCGCGGGCTGCGCGCCCTGGCCACCGCCCTGCGCGTGACCCTGGCCGCCCAGGCCGGCACGCTGCTCACCCAGCTGGCCTGTTTCGGCGTGCTGCCCCTGAGCGGCGTGCTGCTCAACCTGGCCGCCGTGCCGCTCTCGTCCGCGTTGACCGTGGGCGGCTTTCTCCACCTCTGGCTGCCCCTGCCCGGCGAGCCGCTGGGCGCGCTGAACGAGGTCCTGGCGGGTCTGATCGTCTGGCTGGCCCGGCGCACGCCCGTGCTCAGCCTGAGCTGGGATCCGCACCCCCTGCAACTGCTGCTGCTGGGTCTGGCCCTGGCCGCGCTGCTCTGGCCGGGCGCCCGGTGCCGCTGGAGCTGGCCCCTGGCGGCGGGCCTGACCCTGGCGGCGGCCGACCTGCTGCCCGCGCTGGACCGGCCCCGTTCCGCCGTCTGCCTGCTGGACGTGGGGCAGGGGGACGCGCTCCTGGTGCGCAGCCCCGCCGGACGGGCCGTGCTGGTGGACGCGGGCTGGTCCAATCCCTTCACGCCGGACCGCCGGGGCGCGGAACTGGCCCGGGCGCTGGGCCGCCTGCACGCCGGCCCGCTGGACTGGCTTGTGCTCACGCATCCGGACCAGGACCACCTGGGGGGCGCGGCCGGCCTGCTGGCGGAGATCCCCGTGCGGCGCGTGCTCTGGAACGGCGAGTGGAAGGCCAATGCGCCCCAGGACCGTCTGCGTGCGCAGTTGGAGCGTCAGTCGCTGCCGCTGGTGGAGGCGCGTCCCGGCCAGTGGCTGCAACTGGAGCCGGGCTGGCGGCTGGGCGTGCTGGGTCCGCCGCCGCCGACCCAGGGGCTGGAAGGCAACGAGCGCAGCATCGTGCTGCGGCTCGAGACACCCCGGGACACTCTGCTCTTCACCGGCGACATGGGTCACGAGGAGGAGCGGCGCCTGGCGGACTGGGGCCCCTGGTGGCGGGCCGGCACGCTCAAGCTGGGCCACCACGGGTCGCGCGGCTCCAGCAGCCCGGAGTTGCTGGCGGCGGTGGCTCCCCGCCGGGCCTGGATCTCCTGCGGCCGGGGCAACCGCTACGGCCATCCCCACCCGACGATCCTGGCGCGCCTGTCCGAGCGGGGCGTGGCGAGCTGGCGCACCGATGAACAGGGCTGGCTCTGGCAGGGACTGGAAGCGGACGCGGCCCGGCCGGCACGGGCGCTGCCGCGGCCCCGCCTGCGCTGGCAGCCGGCCGCCGGCCCTCCCTAGCTGCGCGCATCCCGCTCCGCCGGATCCTCCCGGGCGCCAACCGCAGTCCTGGATTCACGGATAGGGAGACGACATGAAACACGGAGTGGTCGGACTGCTGCTGCTGATCCTGCGCGTGCAGGCGGCGCTGCATTTCTCGGAGGACTGGCAGGGAGCCGTTGTCTGGCCGGGCGGCCGGGCGGCCTGGGGCGCGCACCACGTCTGGCTGGCGACGGGCACCACCGACGCAGCGCACGAAGAGGGGTTTCCGGCCGGCGTGGTGGCTGTGATTCCAACCCCGGCGGGGCCCTGGGCCGTGCTGGCGGACGGCCGGCTGGCCGGCCTGGCCGCGGCCTCGCCCCAGATCTGGCAGGCGGACCGGCTCTGTCTGGCCGCGGAAGCCGCCGGACCCGCCGCCTGCTGGCTGCTGGGCGCCGCCAGCCTGCGCCGCGTGGCCCTGCACGGGCTCTCCTCACCGGAGATCCTGGAACTGATTCCCCTGCCCGGCGAGCCGGGGGCGCGCGAATTGCGCGTGGCGGAGGGCCGCCCCTGGCTGCGGCTGGGCGGGCGGATCTGGCGCCTGGGCGGCGGCGGACTGCGCCCCGTGGCGGAGCTTCCGGCGGACTGGCGCGACTGGTGCCCGCGCCAGGACCGCCTGCTGGGGCTGGACCCCGGCGGCCGGCTGCGCTGGCTGGACGACGACGGCGGGCATCCGCCGGTCTTCGATGGGGCGTCCGGCGGGCGACCCGAGTGGCCGTGCTGGCGCCGGCTGCGGGCCACGCCCGCCGGCCTCTGGCTGCAGGACGTGGCGGGGGGCTGGTGGCTCTGGGAGCGGGACGTGGAGCCCCGGGCCGTGCTGCCCGCTCCGGAGGCCGGGGCGCAGTGGCTGCCCGTGCAGCCGGACCTGAGTCTGCGCCAGGATGCCCGGCAGCGCGGCTGGTGGCGGCCGGGACCGGCGGGTTGGCGCGGGGAGCTGGAACTGGAGCGGCCTCCCGCTCTGCTGGATCGCCTGCCGCGCTGGACCTCCGATTGGCGGCTGGCCGCGGACGGCGGGTTGGAGCGGCGGGTGGGCGGGCGCTGGGACCGGGTGCGGCAGGCCCGGGGGCCGCGCGGCCTGCTGCCCGCCGGAGCCGGTCCGCTGCTGCTGGACGCCGAGGGCCTCTGGGCCTACGCGGACGAGGGCGGGTCGCTGGGCGGTTGGCCGGCTCCGGGCCTGCGCTGCGCCGCCCCCCTGGAGGACCACGTGCTGGTGGCGGACAGCGCGGGGCTTCACACTCTCTCCACGGAGGACTCGCCGCCGCGCGAGCTGCACGCGCTGCCCCTGGCGGGCTGCCAGAGCCTGAGCGCCGCGCCGCTCTGGGCGGCGGCCTGGGCCGGGGGCCGGATCTGGCTGCTGGAGCGCTGGAATCCCGCCGCGCCGCGCCTGGTGGACGGGCGGGCCGCGCCGCCGGAGCTGACTGGCCTGCTGCTCCTGGAGGACCGGCTCTTCCTGCTGCAGCCCGACCACGTGCGGGTCTGGAGTTGCGGAGCCGGCCACTGGGAGGAGACGGAGCCGGCGTTGGAACTGCCCGGGGCCCGCTGGGCCTGTGCGCGGGGGGCGGACCGGCTCCTGACCCTGGACGAAGCCGGCTGCCTGCGTCAGTACCGGCTCTGGGACAACCTGCCCGTCCGCGAGGAGTGGCGCCGCGACCTGCCGCTCACCGGCGCCCTGCGGCTGGCCCGGGACAGCCTGCGCGTGACGGGTGCCGCAGGCTGGCTGGATCTGGCCCTGCCCGCGCTGGCGGACCCGCTGCCGCCCGACCGGCCTGCCCGGCTGGCCGCGCGGGCCGCTGGACCGGCCTTGCGCCAGGAGGCCCGGGCCCTGGTGCTGAACTGGCCCGACGCGGGCCGGGCCCCGGCGGTCCTGGTCCTGCACGATCTGCTCGGTCGGCAACTGGCTCGCGTGCCCGTGCAGGCCGGCCGGGCGCGGCTGGAACTGGGAGCGCGGGCGGCGGGCTGCTATTTCCTGAGCGAGCTGGAGGCCGACGGGCGCCTCCGTTCCAGCCAGACGCTGCGCTGGCCGCTGGAGTGGGGGAATTGAACCCAGGCGGGGCCTTTCCCCCGAAGCGGGGCATTTCCCTCGGACGGCAAATGGGATAAGTGGTTGCCGGTCAACTGACTCGCACTTGGCACGGTGTCTGCATTCTCCTCTGGCGTCGGTGTGGGAGCCGACCGGTCTGCGTGGGAGCGGCCTGCGGCAGACAGGGTTTCCCGTGGGAAGCCACGTTTTGTGGGGATGAGTCAGGGCGCGGTGACGCGCCCTCGCTCGTTTTTGGCGCGGCCCTCCGGCCCGGGTCTTGAAGAGCGGCCCGGACCGCGCTACCTTGACCGGGTGGTCAATGACCGCTTGGTCAAGGAGCCGAGATGCCTGTTTCCCTGCCTTTCCCGAATCCCGCTTCCCCGCCGCCCGCGGGGGAGAGTCCGGGCACACCCCTCTGGCATTCGCTGCCCGCCGGCAAGCGCGAACTGGTCGTGCAGGCCGCGGTGGAGGAGTTCGCCAGCCACGGCTACGAGGGCGCCTCCCTCAACACGGTGGTCCGCCAGGCCGGCATCAGCAAGGGCAGCCTGTTCACCTACTTTCCCAGCAAGGCCGTGCTCTTCGACGCCCTGGTGCGGCTGGCCGCGGGCGGCATCCGCGAGGACCTGCGGGCCCTGCGCGACCGCACGCGGCAGGAGAGCTTCGCCCAGCGGCTGGAGGCGCTGGTCCGCACGGGCCTGGACTTCCTCGAGCAGCGGCCCCAGTTGGCGCGCATCTGGTTTCGCGTGCTGCCCGGCAGCCAGGTGCCGCTGGGTCGCCGGCAAGTGGAGGCTCTGCGCCGCCGCAGCCGGGACTTCCTGGAGGAGCTGATCCGCGAAGGCCAGGAGCGCGGCGAGCTGCGCGGGGACCTGGAGGCCGGCCGGCTGGCCTTCCTGCTCAACCTGCACCTGGAAGCCCTGCTCAACGCTTGGCAGGAGCGGGACCAGCAGCTCGAGGTCGAGCCCGGCCCCGGGCGCGAGGAGCTGGTGCGCGATTTTCTGGCCCTGACCCTGCGCGGCATGGCCCACCAACCGGAGGGCGCCGCATGAGCGCGCGGCTGCTGATCCTCGAACTGCCGCCCGGAGCCGAGCCCGGCGCCGAGCTGTTGCGGCGGCTGGAGGAGGCGGAGCTGGACTACCAGCACATCCAGGCGGACTGGACGAGTTTCCTGCGCGTGCCCTGGCCCGCGGGCGGACGGCGGGCGGATGACGAAGCGCCGGATGCGGCGGCCTGGCGGCTGCCGGGCGTGCGGCGGGCCTGGTGGCAACCGGAACCCTTCGTGCTGGCCGGACGCGCCTGGCAGGCGGCGGACAGCTGCCTCGAGGCCCGCGGGCACCGGCTGGGCGGCGGGGATCTGCAGCTGATCGCTGGTCCCTGCAGCGTGGAGAGCCTGGAGCAGATGCGCGAAGTGGCGGCCGCGGCGGCTGCGGCCGGCGCGGGTTGGCTGCGCGGCGGCGCCTTCAAGCCCCGCACCAGTCCCTACCACTTCCAGGGGCTGGGGGCCGCGGCCCTGGACCACCTGCGCCGCGCGGCCGACGAGCACGGCCTGGCCGTGATCACCGAGCTGCTGGATCCCCGCGACCTGGCGCGCGTGGCCGAGCACAGCGACGTGATCCAGGTGGGCTCGCGCAACGCGCAGAATTATCCGCTGCTGAAGGAGCTGGGCCGCTGCGGCCGACCCGTGCTGCTCAAGCGCGGCTTCGGCAGCACCCTCGAGGAGACTGTGTTGGCCGCCGAGTACGTCATGAGCCACGGCAACCCCCACGTCGCCCTCTGCGAGCGCGGCATCCGCTCCTTCGAAAGCGCCACGCGCTTCACCTTCGACATCAACGCCCTGCCCTGGCTGAAACAGCGCGTCCATCTGCCGCTGGTGGCGGATCCCTCCCACGGGACGGGGGACGCGACGCTGGTGCCCGCCGTGGCCCGGGCGGCGCTGGCCGCGGGCGCCGACGGCATCATGCTCGAGATCCATCCGCGGCCCGCCCAGTCCTTCAGCGACGCGGCCCAGGCCCTGACCCTGGACGCCTTCGCCGGGCTGGCGCGCCAGCTGCTGAGCCTGGACCGCTTCCTCAAGGCCGAGTGTGGCGCCGCGCGGGAGGCGGGTTCGTGGACCTGAGTTCCGCCCGGCGCGCCATGGCGGAGTGGTTGCGGGCCTGCGGCCCGGGGCCGCAGGAAGGCTTCGTGGCCGCGCCCGCCCTCGCGCCCCCCGCCGGTTTCCAGCGGGCGTCGGCGCGTCTGCCCCAGGCCCGGTTGGGTCCAGGGCGCTGGGGCCTGGATGCGATCTGGCGCCGGGAGGGCCTCGATCCGGGACTACTGGATTGCCCCGCCCCCGTGGCCACGCGCTGGTTCAGCCTGCGCTTCGATCCGCAGGGGGAGCCGGACGCCCGCTGGCGTTCCTTCGGCCGCGTGCGGGTCTGGACCCCCCGGCTGGAGTGGCGCGCCGGGGTGGGGCTCTTTCTGCGGCTGGAGGACGGCGCGGATCCGCGGGAGCGCCGGCGCTGCCGGCAGCTGCTGGATCTGCTGGATCCGGCGGAAGATCCGGCGCGAATCCCGACCTGGACGGCGCTGGAGCCGCCGGCGGAGAGCGCCGGGGCGTGCCGGGCCTGGCAGCGGCAAGTGGAACAGGTCCTGGCCACTCTGACCCGGCCGGGTGCGGAATTGGACAAGGTCGTGCTGGCCCGGCGCCGTGGATTGCAGGTGGCGCGTGCGGACCTCGCGCCCGACTGGCTGGCGCGGCTGGCCCGGGCCCAGCCCGAGAGCTGGCCGTATCAGCTCAGTTGGGGCGGGCCCGTCTGGCTGGGCGCCAGTCCCGAGCGCCTGTTCACGCGCCGGGGCCGGCAGCTCGAGGCCCAGGCCCTGGCGGGCACGCGACCCCGCGGCGCCGACATGGCCCGGGACCGGCGGCTGGGCCGCGAGCTGCTGCATTCGGACAAGGAGCGGCGCGAGCACGCCGTGGTGCGGGACTGGCTGCGCGAGCGCCTGACGGAGCTAACGGGCGTCCCACCCGCCGCCCGCGGCCCGCGCCTGCGCCGCCTGGCCAGCCTGCAGCACCTGGAGAGCCGCCTCAGCCTGCGCCTGCCCGCCGACGTGACGGACGGCGCCCTGCTCGCGGCCCTGCACCCAACCCCCGCGCTCTGCGGCCGGCCCCGGGGCGCCGCCCTGGCCCTGCTGCGCGAGCTGGAGCCCCACGACCGCGGCCTCTACGGCGGCGTGCTGGGCTTTCGCGACAACGGCGGCTGCGAGGCCCGGGTGGCGATCCGCGGCGCCCTGCTGCAGGGCCGCCGGATTTGGCTCTGGAGCGGGGCCGGGCTGGTGGCGGGCAGCGATCCGGGGGACGAATGGCGCGAGACGACGGACAAGCAGCAGGCACTGCTGCAAGCCTGGGGGAGGCCGGCATGAGCCCGCTGGAGCAGTCCCGCCGCGTGCTGGAGCAGCTGGTGCAGGCCGGGGCGGGTTTTGCCGCCCATGCGCCCGGGGCGCGGGATCTGCCGCTGCTGGCCGCCCTGCGTGAACGGCCGGAGCTGGAACGCGTGGACTGCCTGGACGAGCGCGCGGCGGGCTATCTGGCCCTGGGTTGGATCCGCGGCCGCGCCCTCTCGGACCCGGCCGCCGGACTGCCACCGGCGCTGGTGGTCTGCACCTCGGGCGGCGCGGCGCTCAACCTGCTGCCCGCGGCGGCGGAGGCCAGCGAATCCGGCCTGCCGCTGATTCTGCTGACCGCCGACCGGCCGGAAGAGGAGATCGGGCGCGGCGCCAACCAGACCGTCGACCAGTTCGGGCCCTTCACCCCGCTGGTGCGCGCCCAGCTGCGGCTGGATCCCGGGCGGCCGGGCTGGGCCGCTGAGTTGGAGCGCGTGCTGGCCGACCTGCGCCGGCGACCCGGCGCCCTGCAGCTCAACCTGGCCTTCCGCGAGCCCCTGCTGGCGGATCTTGCGGACCCGCCCGTCGTCCCGGCGCTCGCGCCGGCCCTGTCTGCCGAGAACCTTCCGCTGCCCGAGTCCCTGGGCGAATTGTGGGCCGCCGGACCGGCCCAGGCCCGGCGCGGCCTGGTCTGGGCCTGCGACCTGCCGCGGCTGGCGGATCGCCAGGCCGCCCGCGCGCTGGCCCTGCGACTGGGCTGGCCCCTCTTGACCGACGGCGGCAGCGGACTCTGGGGCCAGTGGCCTGGCGGGCCGCTGATCCTGCGCCAGGGCGAGGACCTGCTGCCCCTTCTGGCGAACTGTGACTTCGTGCTCCAGCTGGGCAAGCGGCCGGTGAGCCGGCGCCTGCTGGAGGCCCTGCACCGGCGGCCGGGGGTGGTGGTGGACGAGCACCCGGGCCCGCAGGACCCGCTGGGTCTGGGGCGCGAGCGCTGGCGCTGCCGGCCGGCCGCGCTGCTGGCCGCGTTGCTGGTCGGGGCCTGGTCCACGGGCACGCCCGACCCCGGCTGGAGCGCGGCGTTGGGGGCCGCCCAGCGCCGGGCCGCTTGCCGGCGCAGCGCCGTGTTACATGCGCCGCCGCGACTCTCGGAGGCTACAGTGGTCCGCCACCTGCTGGCCCAGCTGCCTGCGGGCTGCGGCCTCTTCGCCGGCAACAGCCTGCCCGTGCGGCTGCTGGACCAGTGGCTGGGCGGGCTGGAGCACGACGTGCCCGTCGCGGGGAACCGCGGCCTGTCGGGCATCGACGGTCAGCTGGCCTGCGCCCAGGGCTTCCAGCGCGGGCTGGGCCGGCCCGCCGTGGCCCTGCTGGGGGATCTGAGCCTGCTCCACGACCTCTCCAGCCTGGCCCTGCTGGCCCGGGAGCGCACGCCCCTCTTGGTGCTGGTCCTGCACAACGACGGCGGCGGGATCTTCCGCCTGCACCCGGACTCGGCCGACCACCCCTGGGCGTGGAGCTCCCACGGCCTGCGGCTGGTGGAGCCCGCCCGGGCGCTGGGTCTGGAGGCCGCCCGCCCGGCGGATCCGGAACAGCTGGATCTGGCGCTGGAAGGCTGGCGCGAGCGGCCCCGCCCGCTGCTGCTGGAGCTGCGCGTGGAAGGCGCCGACCACGCCCGGCGCACGCGCCGGCTGGCGGCGGCAGCGATTCAGGCCGCTCCCGCCGGGCCGGCGCGGCGCGTCTGGCTGCACGGCTTTCTGGGCGCTCCGGACGATTGGGATGAGGTGCGGAGCCGGCTGGGACCGGCCCCGGGTCTCGAAGCCTTGCCGGTGCTGCCCGGCCACGGACTCCGACCCACGCCGGTCCCGGAGCGGCTGGAAGGCTGGCTGGACGCGCTGCTGGAGGAACTGGCCGGCGACGATCCGCTGGAGCTGATCGGCTATTCGCTGGGAGCCCGGCTGGCGCTGCGGCTGGCGCTGCGGCTGGCGCTGCGGCTGCCGGGACGCGTGCGCCGGCTGGCCCTGCTGGGGGCCGGCGTGGGCCTGCCCGGCGCGCAGGAGCGCGTGCGCCGCGCGCGCCTGGACGACGAGCGGGCGGAGCAGTTGCGCGCGCAGGGCCTGGCCGCCTTCCTGGACGACTGGTACGCCCAGCCGCTCTTCGCCACGCTGCGTGCCCGGCCGCGCTTCGCGGAGTGGCGCGCACGCCGGGAGCAGGGCGACGCGGCGGCCCTGGCCCGCGCCCTGGCGGTGGCCAGTCCCGGCCGCCAGCCCGATCTCTGGCCGCGGCTGGGCGGGCTGGCCCTGCCCGTCCTCTGGCTGGCCGGCGAGCACGACGCGCCCTACGCGGCGGCCCTGGAGCGGGCGGCGGCGCGCTGTCCCGACGGCCGGGCGGCCCGTGTGCCGGGGGCCGGCCACGCCGCCCACCTGGAAGAGCCGGCGGCCCTGGCCCGGCTGCTGGGCGAGTTCCTGGCCGCTGACAGCGAACACACCGCATGAACCGGGAGGATTCCATGAGCGAACTCTGGCAGGCCGTGGGCGAGTGGAGCGACATCCGCTGCGACTTCGGCGTGGAGGGCGGCCCGGCGGCGGGCATCGCCCGGCTGACCATCAACCGACCCGAGCGCCACAACGCCTTCCGTCCCCTGACGGTGAGCGAGCTGCGGCGCGCGCTGGACCTGGCCCGGGAGGACTCCCGGGTGGGCGTGGTGATCTTGACCGGCGCCGGGGACCGGGCTTTCTGCTCGGGCGGCGACCAGAAGATCCGCGGCGACGCGGGCTACGCGGACGAAGGTGGAGTGGAGCGCCTGAACGTGCTGGACCTCCAGCGCGAGATCCGCAGCTGCCCCAAGCCTGTGGTGGCCATGGTGGCCGGCTGGGCCATCGGCGGCGGCCACGTGCTGCACCTGGTCTGCGACCTGACCATCGCCGCGGACAACGCGCGCTTCGGCCAGACCGGCCCCAAGGTGGGCTCCTTCGACGGCGGCTTCGGCGCCAGCTACCTGGCCCGCGTGGTGGGGCAGAAGAAGGCGCGCGAGATCTGGTTCCTCTGCCGCCAGTACGACGCGCGCCAGGCCCTGGAGATGGGGCTGGTGAACACCGTCGTGCCGCTGGAGCACCTGGAGGAGGAGACCCTGCAGTGGTGCCGCGAGATGCTGGCCCACAGTCCGCTGGCCCTGCGCTGTCTGAAGAGCGCGCTCAACGCCGACTGCGACGGCCAGGCCGGCCTGCAGGAGCTGGCGGGCAACGCCACGCTGCTGTACTACATGAGCGCCGAGGCCCAGGAGGGGCGCGACGCCTGGGTGCAGAAGCGCCCGCCGGACTTCGGGCAGTTTCCGCGCCGACCCTGACAGGTCCTCGGACAACGCTGGAGGAACCCATGAGCGAGCTCCTGGCCGCCTGGTGGAGTGCAGCCCGTCCCAAGACCCTCTGGGCAGGCGTGGCCCCCGTGTTGATGGGCACGGCTGTGGCCCGCTTCGAGGGCGGCCTGCATCTGCCGGCGGCGGCGGCCGCGCTGGTCTGCGCGCTCTTGATCCAGGTGGGCACCAACCTGGCCAACGACTACTTCGACGCCCGCAAGGGCGCCGACACGGCCGAGCGCCTGGGGCCGCGCCGCGGCCTGCAACACGGCCGGCTCACGCTGGCCCAGGTGCGCACGGGCTTTCTGGTCTGCTTCGCGCTGGCCGTCCTGCTGGGCGCCTACCTGCTGGCCCGCGGCGGCTGGCCCATCCTCTGGATCGGGCTGAGCAGCGTGGCTCTGGGCGTGCTCTACACCGGCGGACCCGCGCCCCTGGCCTACCTGGGACTGGGTGACATCTTCGCCTTCGCCTGGTTCGGGCCCATCGCCGTGGCGGGCACGACCTATGTCCAGACCCTGGCCTGGTCCACGCCCGCGCTGCTGGGCGGGCTGGCGGCGGGCTGCTTCTCCGTGGCCATTCTCACGGTGAACAACTTCCGTGACCTGGAGCAGGATCGGGCGGCAGGCAAGCACACGCTGGCCGTGCGCTTCGGCGCGGACTTCGCGCGCTGGGAGTTCCGGCTGGCCCTGCTGGCGGCCGCGCTGCTGCCCCTTGTCCTGCTGCTGCGCGCCGGGCAGCCCCAGGGCCTGCTGACGCCCGCCCTGTTGCTGCTGGCCCTGCTGCCCCTGCTTTGGCGGACCCTGCCCGCCCAGCCCCGGCGCGACGCGCGCTTCGGCGATGCCATGAACCGCCTGCTGGCCCTGACCGGCAAGCTCGAACTGCTCTACGCCCTGCTGTTCAGCGCGGCCTATTGGCTGTGAACGTGCCGCGCCTCAGCTGGCGACCGGCCCGCTGGGCCCTGCTCCGCCCACTCAGCACGGGCGCGCCGGATCAGGTGCGGCAGGTGGTGGAGCTCCGCTTGCAGCGGGCAGGCCGGACGGGCTTGGGTGAGGCCGCGCCCCTGCCCGGTTTGCATCGCGAAACGGTGGAAGACGTGGTGAGCCATCTGCGCCGCTTGTCCATGCACCTGCGGCAGCAGCCTCCCGCGTCGTCGCCCGTCGCCGCCGCGCGCCAGCTGGGTCTGGCCCTCCCGCCCAGTCTGGGCTGGGCCCTGGACTGGGCCTGGCACGATTTGACGGAACCCGAACCCGCCCTTCCCGCGCCCCCGTCCGCCGGCCTGCTGCTGGAGCCGCCTGAGAGCTGGCACGCCGCCGTGGCGGCCGCGCCCGACTGCCGGTGTTGGAAGCTGAAGATCGGCCGGCACGATCCGCTGGCGGAGGCCCGGGCCTTTCGCGGGTTGGCGCGGGACTTTCCCCGCCACGAATGGCGCCTGGACGCCAACCGGGCCTTCCCGTTGGCGGAGGCGCGCGCCTTCCAGGCCGCCGCGGCCCCGGCGCGGCCGCGCTGGATCGAGGAGCCGCTGGCCTCGGTGGCCCAGCTGGCGGACTGGCTGGCGGGCGGTGGTTGGCCCCTGGCCCTGGACGAGAGTCTGCGCGAAGCGCTGCCCGCCGGGCTGGCGGAGCGCGCGGCGGCCTGGGTGCTCAAGCCCCAGCTGCTGGGCCTGGCCACCGTGGAGGAGAGCTTCGAGCGCGTCCGGCGTCTGGCGGCGGCGGGCGGCTCCGCGCCCTGCTGCGTGATCAGCGCCTGTTTTGAGAGTCCGCTGGGTCTGCGCGCGCTGGAGCAGCTGGCCGCCCGCGCGCCGGGCCGGCCCGCGCCGGGCCTGGGCACGCGCGCCTGGCTGGGTGCCCGGCTGGACGAGCTGGACTGGGAGGACGGGGCATGAGGCGGGAGCCCGCACCCGGCGGCGTGAGTCGCTGGCTCTGGGGGCGCGACGGCGCGCCCTGGCTGGAGGCCGGCTCCACTCTCTGGACGCGCGGCCAGGCCCGGCACGAGCTGCGCCGGCAGGCCAAGCGGCTGCGCAGGCTGGGGCTGCGGCCCGGCCAACGGGTGGGCTGGCTGCCGGCGGCACAACCCGAGGAGCTGGTGGCCGCGCTGGCCGTGCTGGAGGCGGCGGGCGAGCTGGTGCTGCTGCCTCTGCGCGAGACTCCGGCCCGCCGGGCCGAGGAGGAGGGCCGGCTGGCCCTCTGGGGTCGCCTCCAGTCCGGCGACTATGAGCCTGGACCGCGCGCCGCGACGGCGCCGGCGGGTTGCCCGGCCCGCGTCTGGCTGCGCTCGTCGGGCAGCCTGGGGCGGCCGCGCTGGCTGCGCCATGGGCTGGACGGGCTGCTGGCCGGGGCGCGGGCCGCCGCCGCCCGGCTGGAACTGGACCCGGGTCAGGGCTGGCTGCTCTCGCTGCCGCTGGATCACGTGGGCGGACTGGGCATCCTGCTGCGCGGGCTGGTGTCCGGCTGCCGGCTGCGCTGCCCGGACGCGGGCGGAGTGCCGGGCGCGCTGGCCGCCGGCGGGCTGGACTGGCTCTCGCTGGTGCCGACCCAACTGGAGGATCTGGTGGCTGCGGAGGTCTCAGCGGCCGGCCTGCGCGGCGTGCTGCTGGGCGGGGCGCCGCTGCCGGCCGGAGTGCGTCGGCGGGCCTTGGCGGCGGGTTGGCCGCTCTGGACCAGTTACGGGGCCACGGAGACCGGGGCCCTGGTCTGCGCGGAGCGCCAGGACCCCGCGCGGCCCGCCTCCAGCGGCGCGCCCTTCGCCCCGCACCAGCTGCGGCTGACGACGGCGGGCCGGGTGGAGGTGGAATCCCCCGCGCTTTGCGAGGCCGAGCTGGACGACGCGGACCAGCCGCGCGAGCGCCCCGCGGGTCCCTGGCTCTCGGGCGACCTGGGACGCTGGGAACGCGGCGCCCTCTGCCTGCTGGGCCGGGCGGATCGCGTGCTGATCTCGGGCGGGGAGAAGATTCCGGCCGAGTTCGTGGAGGAGGCCCTGGCCAGCCTGCCCGAAGTGCGGCGCGTGGCCGTGGTGGCGCTGCCGGACGCGCGGCTGGGGGAGCGCCCCGCAGCCTTCGTGGATTGGACGGGCGGTGCGTTGCCTGAAGTGGCGGTGCTGGCTCAGCGGCTGGCCGCTCGGCTGCCCCGCCATATGCTCCCCGTCCGGATCTGGCCCTGGCCGGCGGAGCTGGCGGACCCGCTCAAGCCGCCCCTGGCCCGCCTTGCCCGGCTGGCCCGGGAGCGGGTGGCGGCGGAGTCCGGCCCTCAGGCTCCCTGACTGAGCAGCTCGCGCACCTGGCTGTGCAGGTCGTGCAGGTCGAAGGGCTTCTGAAGCAGGCGGGCGTCGCTCTGCAGCTCGCCCTGCCGCCGGATGGCCTCCTCGGAGTAGCCGCTCAAAAAGAGCACGGGCATGCGCGGCAGGAACTGGCGCAGCTCGCTGACGAATTCCACGCCGCCCATCTCGGGCATCACCACGTCGCTCACCACCAGGTCGATGTCCGAGCCCAGCCGGCGGACCAGGTCCAGGGCGATCCGCCCGTTGCCCGCCTCGTGCACCGTGTAGCCCTGGCGCTTGAGGCTGTCCACGGTCATCCGCCGCACGGCCGGCTCGTCCTCCACCACTAGCAGGGTCTCCGTGCCGCGCTGCAGGGCCGCCGGCAGCGTGTTGCGCGTCTCCAGGGCGTCCCCCGCCTGGCGGGGCAGGCAGATCCGGAACAGCGTGCCGTGGCCCGGCCGACTCTCCACCTCGATGTGCCCGCCGCTCTGCTTGACGATGCCGTAGACCGTGGCCAGGCCCAGGCCCGTTCCCACGCCCTCGGGCTTGGTGGTGTAGAAGGGCTCGAAGATGTGCTCGACCACTTCCTCGGGCATGCCGCAGCCCGTGTCGCTGACCTCGATCACCAGGTACTCACCGGGGGCCAGGTCGTGGCCGGGGCCGGCGGATTCCACCCGCTCGTTGCGCGTGCGCACCAGCAGCTGGCCGCCGCGCTCCATGGCGTCGCGCGCGTTCACCACCAGGTTGACGATCACCTGCTCGAGCTGGGCCGGATCCACCTTGACGGTCCAGGCCTCCGGGTGCAGATCGGTGCGCAGCTCGATGGTCTCGCCGATGATCCGCTTGAGCATGCGCTCCATGTCGTGCAGCGTGTCGTTGGCGTTGAGCAGGCGCGGCCGGATCACCTGCTTGCGGCTGAAGGCCAGCAGCTGGCGCGTCAGATTGGCCGCCCGCCCGGCGGTGGAGCGGATCTCCTTCAGCTCCACCCGGGCCGGATTGTCGTCCCCCAACTGCAGCATGGCCAGCTCGGCGTTGCCCGAGATCACCGTCAGCAGGTTGTTGAAGTCGTGGGCCACGCCCCCGGCCAGATGCCCGATGGCTTCCATCTTCTGGGCCTGACGCAACTGCTCGCGGATCCGGGTGGGTTCGGAGATGTCGCTGATGAAGCCCATCACGCCGTCGAAGACGCCCTCGGGCGTCAGGCGCAGGGAGGCGCTGAGCAGGCAGCGCAGCTCCTGATTGTCCCGGCGCCGGAACAGCACCTCGCGCTTGCTGATGGAACCCTCGCTCACCAGGACCTTCTGCAGTTCCTTGAGCCGCTCGCGGTTGAAACTGAGCCGCGTGATGGGCATGCCCAGCACCTCGCCCCGGGTGTAGCCGAACACCGCCAGGGCCGAGCCGTTGGCGTCCACCAGCCGGTTGTGGCGGTCCAGGATGAACACCCCGTCCAGCGAGCTCTGGAAGAGTTCGCGGTAGCGCTGTTCGCCCGTGCGGATCTCCTGCCGCCACTTGTGCAGGTACCAGGTCAGCCAGCCGGCCAGCAGCGAGAGCAGGGCGCCGATCCAGGGCAGCAGGCGGTCCAGCGGGCTGCTCAGGGCCTTGAGGTGCGCCTTGGTGGGCACCATCTGGAAGGACCAGCCGGGATCCACCAGGCTCAGGGGTAGCCGGGCGGGCTTCACGTCGCGGGTCAGCACGCGGTCGCGGTGGCATTCGTAGGCCACGGCGCGCGTGTCCGTGTACAGCGAGAGGTTGTACTGGCGGCGCAGGCTCTCCTCGGGCAGGCAGGCGTCGATCAGGCGCTCCGTGCGGAACACGCCGTTGACCAGACCCTGCAATTCGCCGGAACCGTCCCGCACCGCGAGGTAGCAGGCGAAGCCGCGCCCGCCCTGCAGGAGATGGATGACCTGGGAGCGGTGGATCTGGCCGTCGTCCAGGGCCCGGTTGATGGCCAGGGTGACGCTGGGATCCGGGTGCTTGTGCAGGTCGCGGCCCAGCGCGCCCTCGTTGCCGGCCAGCGGCACCACGCTGCGGATGACCTGGTCGCGGTCCACCCAGTTGACGGCCTGGAAGTCGGGATACTGGCTGAGGATCCCTGCGGCGGCCTGTTCGAAGGCCGCGCGGTCGCCCCGGCGCACGGCGGGCAGGGAGGCCAGTTCGCGCAGGCGCTCCAGCCGGGCTTCGGTTCCGGCCTGGATGCGCAGCACCACCTGTTCCGCCGTGATCCGCGTGGCCATGGACAGGCTCTCGCCGCGGTGGGCGTCCTGGGAGGAGTTGTAGGCGAGAAACAGCAGCTGCACCAGGCCGGCCACGCCCAGGGCGAGAGCCAGCCGGCGCAACACGCTTCCGAATTCAGGGATCCCGAACATGGCCACTCCCGCATGATTCCCTGTGGCTATCGGTTGCGCGGCCGGGGGAATTCAGTGGCCAGGCGGCGGGCGGACGCCACGCGCCCCCGCGCCGTCCACCTTAGCCAACAAACTGCCGGCGATTGCGACCTTGCGGCCTGGAAGTCCCAGCAGCGAGCGCCGCATGTCTGATTCCCACCTGAACTCGCTGGCCCGGCGCACCCTGCGCCTGCAGTGGCTGGCCATCGGCTTCGAGAGCCTGCTGCAGACGGGCATGCAGTTCGGTTCCACCATCGCCAAGAAGAGCCTGGCGGCCACGGACTGGCAGATAACCCTGTTGATGATGACCGCCCCGCTCTGTTTCCTGCTCAGCGTCTACTGGGCCGAACTGATCCGTTTGGTGCCGCGCTGGCGGCGCCTCTTCCTGCTGGCCGCGGCCTTCGGCGTGCTGCCCCTGGCCCTGATGGCCGTCTACGGCAGCATGCCCGTTTTCCTGGCCCTGCTGCTGCTCTACGAGTTGGGCAATTCGCTGACCATCCCGCTGCGCAACCGCGTCATGCAGGCCAACTATCCCGCCAACCGCCGCAGCCGGATCTACAGCCGGCTGGCCGCCGCCTCCGCCGGCCTGATCCTGCTGGCCTCCTGGCCGGTGGGGCGCTTCCTGGACGCCGCGCCGGAGAACTGGCGCTGGCTCTTCCTGGCCGCCGCCGGCTTCGGCGTGGTGGACCGGCTGATCTGGCACCGCATCCCGACCAACCCCACGGCGGCCTACCAGCGGCCGGCGCTCTCCAGCCCGGAGTGGATGGGCCGCATCCCCACCTGGCACCAGCTGGCCCAGCCCATCCAGCGCATGCGCGACGTGCTGGACCGCAACCGGGATTTCGCCCGCTGGGAGGGCCAGTTCATGATCTACGGGCTGGCCTTCTTCATCATCTCCACCGTGCAGCCCAGCTACCTGGTGGAGGGGTTGGGCCTGAGCTACACGCAGATCAGCGTGGGCCAGCTGGCCCTGCTGCGGCTGGGCGGCGCGCTCACCCTGCCGGTGATGGGCTTTCTGCACGACCGCTACAACCCGGCCAAGTTCTGCGCCCGGGTCTTCCTGCTGCTGGCCTTCTTCCCCCTGTTTCTCAGCAGCTGCATCTGGCTGCCCGAGGGGATCCGCCTCTACCCCTTCTACCTGGCCTTCCTCTTCCAGGGGATGGCCATGAGCGGCGTGGCCGTGGCCTGGTCCATGTCCAGCCTGGTGTTCGCGGGGGATGAGGACGGCGCGCTCTACCAGGGCATCCACGTCACCCTGACGGGCTTCCGCGGACTGCTGGGACCGCTGCTGGGCTTGTTGATCATGCAGACCCTGGGCTGGACGGCGGCCTTCTGGATCGCCGCCGGCCTGCTCTTCGTGGCCTCGGCCCTGATGCAGCGCCAGGGCCTGGAGCTGGACCAGCGGCCTGCCGCCGCCCACCCGCGCTGATGGACGGCCTCTAGGCCAGGCGGAACTGCTCGACCTCCGTGCGCGTGGCCTCGGCCAGGGTGGCCAGCTCGGCCATGGTGACGGCGATCTCCTCGGCGGAGCCGGCGTTGTTCTCGGCGATGGAGCTCAGGCTCAGGACGCTGTGCTCGATCCCGTCGATGGCCTGGCGCTGGTCCGCCAGGGCCTGGGAGACCCGGCCCAGCATGGCGTCCGCCTCCTCGGAGCCGGCCTGGATCTCGTCCAGCATGCGGCTGACCTCGTGCACGGCCTCCACCGCCTGCCCGGCCTCCGCGGCGGCCTCCTGGACCAGCCGGGCGATCTCCCCCGAACTGGTGGAGCTGGTGCCCGCCAGGATTCCCACCTCGTCGGCCACCACGGCGAAGCCCAATCCCGCCTCCCCGGCCCGGGCCGCCTCGATGGTCGCGTTGAGGGCCAGCAACCGCGTCTGGGCGGCGATCTTGCCGATGGCCTCCGAGATTCCGCTGATCTGGACCGAGTTCTCCGCCATGTGCTGGACCACCTCCACCAGCCGGGCCATCCGCTCCTTGCCGGCGTGGACGCGCTCCACGGCCCGGCGCGAGGTGGCGCTGGCGTCGGTGGTGTGCTGGGCGATGTGGCCCGCGCTGTCCGCCGCCCGGCGCACGGCCGCGCTCACTTCGCCGATGTGGCGCGTCTGCACCTGCACGTCGGAGCTGATCTGGCCCACCGCCGTGGAGGTCTCGCGCGAGGCCAGCGCCACGTGCCCGGCGTTGGCGTGCAGGCGGGTCAGGGTCTGGCCCAGGGCCTCCAGCGAGGCGTTGAGGTGGTCCTTGAGCAGGGCCAGCTCGCCGCGGCCCTCCACGGTCACGCGCCGGCTCAGATCGCCGTGCGCCAGCGCGCCCACCACCTCGACGGCGTCGCCCAGCAGCAGCTGGATCCGGCCCGCGCTGGCGTTCACGGCCGCGGTGAGCCGGGCCAGGTCGCCCCGCAGCTCGGTCGTGACCCGCTGCCCGAATTCACCTTCGGCCAGCGCGGCCATCACGCGGTTCACGGCCCCCAGCGCCTGCTGCTGGTTTTCCAGCAGCGCGTTGAAGGCCGTGGCCATCCGGCCCACCTCGTCGGCGCCCTCCACCGGCACGCGGATGGACAAATCGGAGCTGCGCTCCACCTCGCCGATGGTCGCTTCCACCTGGCCCAGGGTGCGGGCGATGGAGCGGTAGACCCAGGTGCCGAAGAGCACGCCGAAGAGCAGCGCACCGGCGCTGATGCTGAGGATCAGGATCAGGCTCAGGCGCACCATCCGGTTCACCGTCCCGATGGCCTTCTCCTGCTCGCCGCGCGCGCTGCTCAGCGTCTCCCGGCCCTGGGCGGCCTGGCGCGCCACCAGCTGGCGCAGCCGCTCGGAGGCCTGGGCGGCCTGTTCGCCCATGCTGAGCTGGCGCCGGATCAGCGCGATCACGCCCTCGGCGGCGAACAGCCGCTCGCGGCTGGACTCCAGCAGGCCGCGGGCGGACTCCAGCAATCGGCGCTCCGGACGGGCATCCAGCTTGCCCAGCAGCCCGCCCAGGGCGCGCGATGTGGCCTGCCCGCGGGTGAAGGCCGCGGCCAGCCGCGTCTCCAGGCTGTCCACCTCGCCCGCGCGGCGCGCTGAGATCAGGCGTGTGGCCTCCGCCTGGATGGTCAGGCCCAGCGCCACGAGTTCCGAGGCCTGGAGCAGGACGGAGCTGGCCAGCGTGGACTGGCCCACCACGGCCGTCTGGCGTTCCTGCTCCTGTCCGCTGCGCTGGGAGGCCGTCTGGCCGGCCTCGGCGATGGCCAGCTGGAGCACGGCGAAGGTCTCCTTCAGCCGCGTGTTGATTTCCGCCTGCTGGGTGCCGGCCTCGGCCCCGGCCGTCTCGGCGGCGGCCTGCTTGGCCTGGACCAGCGCACCTACCTCGTCCAGGTAGGCCGCGGTGCCCGCGGCGATGGAGCGATCGCTCCCCAGCACCTCGTTCTGGTTGATCTTGTTGATCTGGGAATTGATCCGGGCCCGGGCGATGGTCACGGCGGACTTGGCCTGCACGGCCTGCAGGTCCAGCACGGCCACCTGCAACTCCAGCAACTGGCCTTTCAACTGGTCCACCGCACGCAACTGGCGCGTGCTGCGCTCCACGCCGGCGGAGGCCGCCCCGAAGGTGGCCTGCTGGGTCTTCTGCAGCTGGCGCACGCCCGCGTCCAGCGCCCCCATCTGGCGGTCCAGCTCGGCGAACTGGGCGGCGATCTGCCGGCTGGCCACGCCGGCCGCACTGTCGGCGGCCAGGCGGGAATCCGTGACCTGGAGGATCTCGCGCGCCAGCCCGCCCAGCTCGGCGGAGCCTTCGTCCCCGGCGCCGCCCGTCAGCGCGGCCAGCGCCTGGGCGGCGGAGTCCGCCTCCTGCAGCGCCTGGCGGGCCGCCTGCCCGGCCTGCCGGTACTCGTGGCGCGTGCGCGCGCGGCCCAGCCGGTCCAGTTCGCCGATGGCCAGCTGGGTGGCCCGCTGGGACTCGGTGGTGCGCAGCTGGAAGGGCGTGCTGCGTTCCGTCAAATCGAAGAGGCGGCTGCGCACCTGGCTCATGCCGGTCACGCCGGCCGCCGCCACGCAGCAGATGGTGCCCAGCACGATGGCGATATTCAGGGTCAGCTTGCGCTTGATGGTCATGGATTCCCCCCCGGGATCAGCGGACACGCTATTGGCGGATCAGGGCCGGGCCTTCCTTGGCGATGAAGTCCAGCAGCTGCTGCAACTCGGGCGACGGATTGCCGCGGCTGAGCAGCGTGATCGGGCGCGCCACTTCGGGCGTGTCGGGGGAGGCCACGCTGGCATCGAGGATCGCCAGCGGACCGATGCCGATGGCCTCGGGGTTGGAGGCGACGATCTGGCGCACGTCCTCGGCCGTGGTGGCCTCCAGCAGGTTCCCGCCCGGGGCGGCGCCTTCGAGCATGTTCTTCTGGAACAGGCTGTTGGTGCCCGGGATCAGCGAACCCCAGACCACGATCACCGGCGCGTCCGCCCCGCCCACCGCCTGCCAGTTGTCCAGGCTGCCCGTGAACAGGCCTTTGAGCTGCTCGCGGCTGAGGGTCTTGACCGGATTGTCCTTGTGCACCAGCACGCGGATCTTGTCCTGGCCGATGACCACGGCCTTCAGACCGGCGGGGTCCGCCACCTCGACGTTCTCCTTCTTCATCAGCGCCAGCCAGTCCTCCAGGGACAGGCCGGCCGCCGCGGCCTCCACCAGCCCCTTGTCGAGGTCCGCCAGCGCGTTCTTGGGCCCCGTGGCCAGGATGGTCAGCGTGTGGCCCGTGGCCTTCTCGAAGGCCGCCTTGACGGGCTTCAGGACGTTCTCCGTGGGGGCGGCGCCGGCGCCGATGCGAATCTCCCGCGCGGCGGCTCCGCCGGCCAGGGTCAGTCCCGCCACCAGGCCGAGAGCCAGCAACTGAGCGAGCTTCATGTGAATTCCTCCGGTGAGTTTCGACTGGAATGCAAAGGTTTGTGGACTTTCGACGAGATCCAGTATCGGCAGTGCGAGGACCGATCCTGAGGGGCGTTCAGCCCGGGCGGGGTTCCGGCGCCCTCTGCCCGCCGGTTTGAACAGTGTTCACGCTGGACGCACTTTTCGATATTGAGCGCCGGGCGGAGCCTCCCTTCGTCCACCGATCACCCGACAAGACCTCTAAACGCAGGACCCAACATGAGCCAGACCCTGCCCCGTACCCTGCCCGAGCTGTTCCTCCAGACGGTGGAGCGCTTCCCCGAGCGCGTGGCCTACGGCATCCGCACCGACCGTGGCTTCGACACCCGCACGTGGGCGGAGACCCTGGTCCAGGTGGAGATCGTCTGCGCCGGGCTGCTGGAGGCCGGGCTGCGGGAGGGCGACCGCGTGGCCATCTTGTCTTCCAACCGCTTCGAGTGGATGCTGACGGACATGGCCTGCCTGTTCGCCGGGCTGGTGGTGGTGCCGGTCTATCCCAGCCTGCCGGCGGGCCACGTGCACAAGGTGCTGGCCGACTCCGGCGCCCGGGCCGTGGTGGTGGAGGACGACCGGCAGCTGAACAAGCTGCTCAAGCACCGGGACGGCCTGCCGGCCCTGGAGAAGATCATCCAGCTGGAGGGCGAGGGCCGCAGCCAGGACGGCATCAGCAGCTTCTCGGATCTGCAGGAGCAGGGCGAGGAGCGGCGCCGCAACCTGCCCGACGAGGCCCGCGCCCTGGCCCGCGCCCGGCGCGGGGAGGATGTCTTCACCTACATCTATACCTCGGGCACCACGGGAGACCAGAAGGGCGTGATGCTCACGCACCGCAACATCCTCTCCAACATCGCCGGCGCCCAGGAGCGCTATCTGATCAACGAGCAGGACGTCTTCCTCTCCTTCCTGCCGCTCTCGCACATCTTCGAGCGTCTGGCCGGCTACTACTTCCCGGTCTCGGTGGGCGCCTCCGTCTACTACGCCCGGGACATCACCAGCGTGGGCGACGACCTGCCTGTGGCCAAGCCCACGATCCTGATCGCCGTGCCGCGGCTCTTCGAGAAGATCCACGCCCGGATCCTCGAGAACGCCATGAAGGGGCCCAAGGTCAAGCAGGCCATTTTCAACTGGGCGCTCAGCGTGGGTCGCAGCGCCGCCCAGCGCGTGCTGGACGGCAAGGAGCCCGGCGCGCACCAGCGGCCCGGGCTCTGGCTGGCGGACCGGCTGGTCTTCGGCAAGATCCGCGAGCGCACCGGCGGCCGGATGCGCTTCGCCGTCTCGGGCGGCGCGCCGCTGCGCCGGGACCTGGGCGAGTTCTTCCTCTCCGTTGGCCTGCAGATCTACGAGGGCTACGGCCTGACGGAGAGCAGCCCCGTGCTCTGTTCCAACTACCCGCAGAATGTGCGCTTCGGCAGCGTGGGCAAGCCCTTCCCGGGGGTGGAGATCATCCTCGCCCCCGACGGCGAGATCCTGGCTCGCGGCGCGGGCATCATGCCGGGCTACTACCGGCGCGACGAGGAGACGGCGCGCACGGTGATCGACGGCTGGCTGCACACGGGGGACATCGGCCAGTTCAGCGCGGACGGCTTCCTGACCATCACCGACCGCAAGAAGAATCTGATCGTCACCTCCGGCGGCAAGAACATCGCGCCCCAGCCCATCGAGAACCAGCTGCTGAGCAGCCCGCTCATCGAGCAGGTCATGCTGGTGGGCGACCACCGCAACTTTGTCAGCGCCCTGATCGTGCCCAACTTCGGCCTGCTGCGCGACGTATTGGGCCTGCACGAGGGCTCGCCGCCGCCCTCCACCCAGGAGATCGCCGCCCACCCGGAGGTCTACGAGCGCATCGACAAGGAGATCCAGCGCCTGAGCAAGGACCTGGCGCCCTTCGAGCGCGTGCGCAAGTTCAGCGTGCTGGGCAACGAATTCTCCATCGAGACCGGCGAGCTGACGCCTTCGCTGAAGATCAAACGCTCCTACGTGCTGGAGAAATACCAGGACGTCATCGAGGGCATGTACCTGACCAGCGACCACCGCGACCGCCAACCGGCTTGACCTTTGGGGGAACGGGGATTCACCACAGAGGCACAGAGACACAGAGATTTTTAAGAGAAGACAGGGCCTTGGGCGCAGATGGCGGCCCGGGTCTGACTCAATTCAATCTTCGATGCTGTGCCTCTGTGCCTCTGTGTTGAGTGTTCCTGGTCTTCGTGTTGAAGTGTTCCTGGTCTTCATGGGGAAGCCGGACTCCTCAGTTATCTTGCTGCCCGTCGGGCCCCGTCGTTGGGGCCCTTTTTGAATCAGAACGGGGCATCCATGAGCACCTACCGCCAGGCGGGCGTCGACATCGACGCGGGCGAATCCCTTGTGGCCCGCATCAAACCCTGGTGCGCGCGCACGCGCACGGCGGGCGTGCTGGGCGGGCTGGGCCTGTTCGGCGGCTTCTTCCGCGCCGACTTTCCAGGCCTGGCCGAGCCCGTCCTGGTCTCCAGCGTGGACGGCGTGGGCACCAAGCTGAAGCTGGCCTTCCAGACCGGCGTGCATCACACGGTGGGCCAGGATCTGGTCAACCACTGCGTCAACGACATCCTGGCCTGCGGCGCGCGTCCGCTCTTCTTCCTGGACTACTTCGCCACCGGCAGGCTGGACGTGGACACGGCCGCCGAGGTGATCCGTGGCCTGGCCCAGGCCTGCGAGGAGAACGGCTGCGCGCTCATCGGCGGCGAGACCGCCGAGATGCCCGGTTTCTACGCGGATGGTGAGTACGACATGTCGGGCACCGTCGTGGGCGTGGTGGACAAGCCGCGCCTGGTGGACGGCGCGCGCATCCGGCCTGGCGACCGGCTGCTGGGGCTGCCCTCCACGGGCCTGCACACCAACGGCTACAGCCTGGCGCGGCACGCGCTGTTCGAACAGGCCCGCCTGCCGCTGGACCACCGGCTGACAGACGGGCACTGCCTGGCGGACGCCCTGCTGGCCGTGCACCGCAGCTACCTGCGGCCGGTCCAGGCCCTGCTGGCGGACGTGGACGTGCGCGGGATCAGCCACGTCACGGGCGGCGGGCTCAAGGGCAACACGCGGCGCATCCTGCCCGCGGGCTGCGACCTGCTGGTGGACGAGGGCGCCTGGGAGTGGCCCGCGCTTTTCCGGCTGATCCAGGAATGCGGCCAGGTGGCGCGGCCGGAGATGGAGCGCGCCTTCAATCTGGGGATCGGCCTGGTGCTGATCCTGGCCCCGGAGGATGTGGAGCGCGCCGAGCACGTGCTGCGCGAACAGGGCGAGCAGCCGCTGCGCATCGGCCAGGTGGTGGCAGCCGGGGCGTAGGTCACCACAGAGGCACAGAGGCACAGAGAAGAGCGAGAAGGACTTGGGGCAATGGGCTGCCCGACTCCGGTTGAGGCTTTCATCAATTCCCATTCTCTGTGTCCCCGGTGCCTCTGTGACTCTGTGTTGACGACCGGCTTTGTCTCTGTGTTGACAACCGAGAAGTGAATTCAAGTAGCAGACAGAGGACTTCATGATTGGCTCGGCCCAGATCCGCCGCGACTTCCTGCGCTTCTTCGAGGAGCGCGCCCACCAGGTGGTGCCCAGCTCGCCCGTGGTGCCCAAGGACGATCCCACCCTGTTGTTCGCCAACGCAGGCATGAACCAGTTCAAAGACGTCTTCCTGGGCCAGGGCGAGCGCGCCTACCCGCGGGCGGCCTCCACCCAGAAGTGCCTGCGCGTCTCGGGCAAGCACAACGACTTGGAAGAGGTGGGCCGGGACACCTATCACCACACCCTGTTCGAGATGCTGGGCAACTGGTCCTTCGGCGACTACTACAAGCGCGAGGCCATCCGCTGGGCCTGGGAGCTGCTGACCGGGGTCTGGGGCCTGCCCAAGGACAAGCTCTACGTCACGGTCTTCGCCGGCGACGAACACGTGCCCTTCGACGCGGAAGCCGACGAGATGTGGCGGACCGAGACCGACATCCAGCCCGACCACATCCTGCGCTTCGGGCACAAGGACAACTTCTGGGAGATGGGCGAGAGCGGCCCCTGCGGCCCCTGCACGGAGATCCACATCGACCGGGGCGAGGCCTTCGGCGAGCAGAGCGAGAGTTGCTTCGTCAACACGGGCCACGCGCGCTACATCGAGCTCTGGAACCTGGTCTTCATCCAGTACAACCGCGAGCCCGACGGCACGCTGGTCCCGCTGCCCAAGCGCCACGTGGACACGGGCGCGGGCTTCGAACGCCTCTGCGCCGTGCTCCAGGGCGTGGCCTCCAACTACGACACCGACGTCTTCCAGCCGCTGATCCAGGCCGTGGCCCGCTTGTCCGGCGTGCCCTACAGCGAGGCCGGCGGCACGCCCCACCGGGTGATCGCCGACCACCTGCGCGCGCTGGCCTTCGCCGTGGCCGACGGCGCCACGCCCTCCAACGAGGGGCGCGGCTACGTCCTGCGCCGCATCCTGCGCCGGGCCGCGCGCTTCGGCCGCGAGCTGGGCCTGCGCGAACCCTTCCTGGGCCCGCTCTGCCGGGACCTGGCCGAGTCCTCCCTGGGCGAGGCCTTTCCCGAGCTGCGCGGCAAGCTGGGCCACATCCAGCACGTGCTGACCCTCGAGGAGGAGAGCTTCGGCCGCACCCTGGACCGCGGGCTGGAGCGCTTCGCCCAGCTGCACGCCACTCTGGTCAAGGCCGGCCAGGCCGTGATCCCGGGCGACGAGGCCTTCCGCCTCTACGATACCTACGGCTTCCCGCTGGATCTGACCCAGCAGATGGCCGCCGAGCAGGGGCTGAGCGTGGACGAGGAGGGCTTCACGCGCGAGATGGAGCGCCAGCGCGAGGCCAGCCGCGGCGCGCGCAAACAGACCGCCTACAAGGAGCGCGCGCCCTGGAACGTGCTCTCCTCGGATTCCAGCGTCTTCCTGGGGTACGACCTGCTGGAGACCATGACCCGCGTGCTGCGCTGGCGCGCGGGGGAGGAGGGCGAGCTCGAGCTGGTGCTGGAGAAGACGCCCTTCTACGCCGAGTCCGGCGGCCAGACGGGCGACCGCGGCCTGATCGAGGGCGAGGCCTGGAGCCTGGTGGTGGGCGAGACCCGCCTGGAGGAGGAGCTGCGCGTCCACGTGGGCCAAGTGCGCGGCACCTTCAACCCGACGGACCTGGTGAGCGCGCGCGTGGAGCCGGACCTGCGCCGGGCCACCGAGCGCAACCACAGCGCCACGCACCTCCTGCAGGCTGCGCTGCGCCAGGTGCTGGGCGGGCACGTCAACCAGGAGGGCTCGCTGGTCGAGCCCGGGCGCCTGCGCTTCGACTTCAGCCACCCGGCCCGGCTGGAGGAGAGCGAGTTGGAGCGCGTGGAGAAGCTGGTCTTCGAGCAGATCCTGCGCGACGAGCCGGTCAGCTGCCGCGAGACCAGCCACGAGCGTGCCCTGGCCGAGGGCGTCACGGCGCTGTTCGGCGAGAAGTACGGCGACGTGGTGCGCGTGGTGCGGATGGGCGAATTCTCCGCCGAACTCTGCGGCGGCACGCACGTGGCCCGCACGGGCCAGATCGGCGCGTTCAGCATCCTCTCCGAGGGCAGCGTGGCGGCGGGCATCCGGCGCATCGAGGCCGTCACCGGCCTGCAGGCCCAGCAGCTGATGCAGCAGCAGCGCCGCACGCTGGACAGCCTGCGCGACCTGCTGGGCGCCCGGGGCTCCGACGAGCTAGAGGCGCTGGAGAAGACCCTGTCCGAGAAGAAGGACCTGCAGCGCGAGCTGCGCCGCCTGAAGGAGCAACTGGCGCTGAACAACCTGCGCGAGCAGCTGGCCGCGGCGGAATCGCCGGCGGGCATCCGCCTGTTGGCCGTGCGGGATGACGAGGCGGAGTTCGAGCTGCTCAAGGGCCGCGCCGAGCTGCTGCAGGGAAAAGAGACGGGCTTCGCCGCCCTGCTGGTCTCGGGCTTCGACAACAAGGTCTCCTTTGCCATCTCGCTCTCCGCGGAGGCCGTCCAGCAGGGCTGGAACGCCAACGCCCTGGTCAAGGAGCTGGCCCCGCTGGTGGACGGCAAGGGCGGGGGGCGACCGAACCTGGCCACGGGCGGGGGCAAGAACGTGGCCGGGATCGACGGGATGATCCAGGCCTGGAAGCGGCGCCGGTGAGGTCAAGGGTCCGCTTGATCTGCGCGCCGGGAGAGGGAGCATGAAAATCTGCCGCTATCACACGCCCAAGGATCCCACCCCGCGCTGGGGCCAGGTGGAGGGCGAGCAGGTCCGCGAGTGGAGCCTGGTGGACGGCGAACCCAGCATGGGCAAGGGCGTCTCCCTGCACAAGGTGATCCTGCAGCCGCCCACGGACGGCGGCCGCATCTTCGGGATCGGCCGCAACTACGCCGAGCACATCCAGGAGCTGAATCCGGGCTGGAGCGCGCCGGAGCCCCTGGTCTTCATGAAGCCCGACAGCGCCCTGCTGGGGGCCGGCCAACCCCTCAAGCTGCCTGCGGAGATCGGCCGGGTGGACTTCGAAGGTGAGCTGGCCCTGGTCATCGGGCGCGGCGGGCGGCGCATTCCCGAGGAGACGGCGCTGGAGCACGTGCTGGGCGTCACCTGCGCCAACGACATCAGCGCGCGCGATCTGCAGCAGAAGGACGGGCAGTGGATCCGCGCCAAGGGCTTCGACGGTTTCTGCCCGCTGGGACCCTGGGTCCTGCGCGGGCTGGACCCCGGCGACCTGCTGCTCCGCACGTGGCGCAACGACGTGCTGATACAGGAGGCCCGCACCTCGCAGATGCTCCATTCGCCGGCCCGGCTGGTGGCCTTTCTTTCCAGCTTCTGCACGCTGCGGCCCGGGGACGTGATCCTCACCGGCACGCCCGCCGGCGTGGGTCCCATCGCCGTGGGCGACCGCCTGCGCGTGGAACTAGAGGGCGTGGGCGTGCTGGAGACGCCCGTGGTGGCCGACGAGGGGGAGTCCGACCATGAGGCTTGAGCTGGGGCCCGTGGAGAGCTGGCTGCGCGAAGGGATGGGCCGGCCGCGCCTGCTGGTGCTGGTGGATCCCGACCGGCTGGAGCCCGCGCGCCTGGAAGCCCTGGCGCGCCTGGCGCCGCGTGCGGGCGTGGCCGCCTTCCTGGCCGGCACCAGCCTGCTCTGCCGGGCCGGGATGGGCCGGCAACTGGCGCGCCTGAAAGAGCTCAGTGGGCTTAAGGTGATCCTCTTTCCCGGCGACGCCGGTCAGGTGGTGCCCGAGGCGGACGCCATCCTGTTCCTGAGCCTGATCTCCAGCCGCAATCCGCAGTACCTGATCGGCGAGCAGGTGCGCTCGGCGCCCCTGCTGGCGGCCTCCGGGTTGGAATGCCTGCCCACGGGCTACCTGCTGGTGGAGTCCGGCACGCACACCAGCGCCCAGTTCATGAGCGGCAGCCAGCCCCTGCCCCGGCTCAAGGCCGACATCGCCGTGGCCCACGCCCTGGCGGCCCGGGCACTGGGTCTGCGCCAGCTCTATCTGGAGGCGGGCAGCGGCGCCCGCTGGCCCGTGCCCGAGGAAATGATCCGCTCCGTGCGCGCGGCCTTCGACGGACCCTTGCTGGTGGGCGGCGGCCTGCGCGAGGCCGCGGATGTGGCCTGCGCGGCGCGGGCGGGGGCGGATCTGGTGGTGGTGGGCAGCCGGCTGGAGAGCTGCCCGCTGGAGGAATTGGAAACGACGCTCGGGCAGCTGACGGCCGCCCTGGCGGGAGAGGTCGCACCGTGAGGGAGCGGATCAACGCCGCGTTGGAGGAGGGGATCCGTCTCCGGCTCTGGCTGCGGGACGAAGGCGCGGACACGCTGCTGGCCATGGCCGAACGCGGGGCGGACTGTCTGCGCGCCGGGGGCAAGCTGCTCTTCGCCGGCAACGGCGGCAGCGCGGGGGACAGCCAGCACCTGGCCACGGAGTTCGTGGTGCGCCTGAGCGCGGCCCGGGAGCGGCCGGCGCTGGCGGGGCTGGCCCTCACCACCGACAGCTCGCTGCTGACGGCCTGCGCCAACGACTTCTCTTTCGAGATGATCTTCCAGCGCCAAGTGGAGGCCCTGGGCCGCCCGGGCGATCTGCTGCTGGCCCTGAGCACCAGCGGACGCTCGCCCAATCTGCTGGCCGCGGCGCGCCGGGCGCGCGAGCTGGGCCTGGGCGTGCTGGGCTTCCTGGGCGGTGACGGCGGGCCCCTGGCCGAACTCTGCGATCTGGCGCTGCTGGTGCCCGCCAAGGATTCGGGCCGCGTGCAGGAGCTGCACATCACGGCCGGCCACCTGCTGGTGGAACTGATCGAACAGCGGCTGTACGACTGATGGTCTTCCTCAACAGCGCGCTGCTGGCCTTCCTGGGCGCCCTGGGACTGCCGGTCCTGGTGCACCTGCTCACCCTGCGCCGCCGCCGCGCGCACGCGCTCTCCACCCTGCGCTTCCTGAAGGAGATCGAGAACACGCGCCTGAAGCGCGTGCGGCTCACCCGCTGGCTGCTGCTGCTCGTGCGCGTGCTCTTCCTGCTGGCCTTGATCCTGGCCTTCGCGCGGCCGGTGCTGGACGCGGGCGCGGCCTTCCTGCCCGGCGCGCGCGAGCCGCTCAGCCTGCTGCTCCTCCTGGACGACAGCGCCTCCAGCCGTCTGCCTTCCGCCGCCGGCCGCAGCGTTTGGGAGAGCGGGCGCGAGCTGGCCCTCGAGCGCCTGCAGGGATTGGAGCCCCGCGACCGTGTCTGGCTGCTGCCCCTCTCGGATCCTGGCCAGAGCGCCGGCCCGCTGACGCCCGCCGCGGCCCGCCAGCGGCTGGCCCGCTGGAATCCCGCCTGGTCCGCCGCCCGGCTGGACGCGGCGCTGGAGGCAGCGCTGGGCATTCTCGAGCGCGACGCCCCAAGCCGGCCCCAACTGCTGCTGCTCAGCGACCTGCGGCTGGAGCCGACGGAGCTGGGCGGTCGCCTGCCGCGCACCCTCACACCCCTGCTGGGTATCCTGCCCTCCCGGGCGGCGGGAGCCGCGCCGCTGAAGCTCGAGCTGCGCTCGGGCCTCTTGCGCCAGGACCGACCGGTGAGTCTGACCGTCGAGTTGGCTGGCGAGGGAGCGAGTGAGGGGTTGGGCCTGGAGCTGGCGGTGGAGGGCGAGACCCGGCTCAGCCGTCCCGTGCCCGCCCACGGCGAGGAGCGCTGGCGCGGCCGCGAGGAGCTGGAGTTCCGCCTGCCGGAGTCCGGCTGGCTGCGCGGCACGCTGCGCGTGACGGGCGACCCCGTGGACGTGGACGACGAGCTGCCCTTCATCCTGCACGTGCCCCAACGCCGCCGCGTGCTGCTGCTGGCCGGGGATCCCGCCCTGGAGCACGTGCTGGCCGCGGCCCTCCTGCCCGACGAACGCTACGGCCGCGGGCTCGAGCTGCTCCGCGGCGGATCCGAGCTGCTGCGGCGGGTGGATCCCGCGGCGGTGGACCAGCTGGTGCTGGCGCTGGGCCAGCCGTTGGACGCGCAGGAGCTGCGCCAGGTGCGCGAACTGGCGGCGCGCGGCGTGCGCCTGCTCTTGTTGCCCGCGCTGGCCGCGGATCCGCGTCTGGTGGATCGCCAGCTGCGTGAACTGGCCCTACCCGGCCTGGCCGGCCTGCGCGAGTCCGGCGCCCAGCCCTGGCGCCTGGAGCGGCTGGACCGCGGACACGAGATCCTGGCCTCCATCCTGGAGGAGGGCGAGGCGGGCGAGGCCGTGCCCGTGCGCCGGCTGCTGGAGTTGGAGACTGCCGATCCGCCCGGCCTGGCGCGCCGCACGCTGGCCGAGGCCGGCGGTCGTCCGGTGCTCCAGACCCTGGAGCGCGAGACGGGCCGCACGCTCTGGCTGGCCACGGCGCCCGGCGCGGAGTGGTCCGGACTGGCGGCCAGCGGGCTGCTGGCTCCCTTGCTGCAGCAGGGCCTGCGCTGGCTGGACGCTGACGAGCGCCTGCCCGCCGTGCTCGAGTGCGGCGTGCCCGGCCGCTGGCAGCCGCCCCGCAGCGCCCGGGGCCGCGACTGGACGCTGGTCCGCGACGGCGTGGTGCGGCGCGTGCGGCTGGATCCGCTCAAGGGCTGGCTGGAGCTGCCGGCGCTGGCGGAGCCCGGCCACTACGAGGTGCAGGTGGACGGTCGCCCGGCGGGGTGGGTGGCGGCGCGCCTGCCGGCGGGGGAGACCACCCACGAGGTGACGCCCGTGGCGCGCTGGACCCGGCCCGAGGCCGGCGGCTGGCGCGTGTTGCGGGAGAGCGAGGTGCGGGGCGGCGGGGACGCGGCGGCGGAGTTGTCGCCCTGGCTGCTGCTGGCCGCGCTCCTGCTGCTGGGAGTGGAAACCTGGCTTGCCAGGGGAAGGAACTGACCCATGCGCCAAAGTTTTGACGGCCCGCTCCGGCCCGGGGACACGCCGGGCGTGGAACGGCGCGAGCGCGCCATCGCCGTGGCCCTGATCCTCGACGCCTCGCTGCGCGAGGAGACCCTCGAGCACCTGGACGAGCTGATCCAGCTGGCGGACACGGCGGGCGCCGACGTGGTGGACCAGGTGTTGCAGCAGCGCGCGCGACCCGAGACCGCCACCTGGATCGGCAAGGGCAAGGCCGAACACCTGGCCGCCGTGGCCGACGAGCTCCAGGCGGACCTGATTCTCACCGACGACGACTTGACGCCCGCCCAGGCCCGCAACCTCGAGAAGCTGGTCAAGCGCCCTGTGGTGGATCGCAGCGGCTTGATCCTGGACATTTTTGCCCGGCGCGCCCGCACGCGCGAGTCCCGCACGCAAGTGGAACTGGCGCAGCTGAAGTACCTGCTGCCGCGTCTCACCCGCGCCTGGTCGCACCTGGAGCGCCAGCGCGGCGGCATCGGCGTGCGCGGGCCGGGCGAGACCCAGCTGGAGACCGACCGCCGTCTGGTGCGCACGCGCATCCGGCAGCTGGAGGAGGAGCTGGAGCGCATCGACCGGCAGCGCGAGACCCGCCGCAAGGGCCGCGAGGATCTGTTCCGCGTGGCGTTGGTGGGGTACACCAACGTGGGCAAGTCCACTTTGCTCAACCGGCTCACCGGCGCCGACGTGCTGGTAGAGAACCGGCTCTTTGCCACCCTGGACGCCACTGTGCGCCGGCTGGCGCTGGAGGACGGCACCGAGGTTCTGCTCACCGACACGGTGGGCTTCATCCGCAAGCTGCCCCACCACCTGGTGGCCTCCTTCCGTTCCACGCTGCGCGAGGCGGCGGACGCCGACCTGCTGCTCCATGTGATCGATCTGGCCCATCCGCAGATGGAGGCGCAGATCCGCGCCGTGCGCGACGTGTTGCAGGAGCTGGGCGCGGGGGAGACTCCCGTCCTGCACGTCTTCAACAAGGTGGACCTGGTGGAGGACCCGGCGCGCATGCAGCGCGCGCTGGCGCTCTACGCGCCCGCCGTGCTGGTGAGCGCCACCCAGGGGCTGCGTCTGGACCAGCTGCTCGCGGGCGTGGAAGCCTACCGGGCGGCCGGCGAGCGCCGGCTCTGGCTGCTGCTGCCCTGGGCGCGGCACGGGTTGAGCGCGCGCCTGCGCTCCACCATGCGCGTGCTGGAAGAATGTTCCGTGGAGGAGGGAACGCGCTTTTTAGTGGCTGTTCCCGAGGCGGATGCGGACGCGGTGTTGCGCCCGTTTCTTCACGAAGGCTGTTTGATTGAAGAAAAGGGGTGATACAACCGATACTCCTCTTGACAACGACTCGCAAGAGGAGTAGTTTCGGGTGAACATGTATCACCGCGATGCATGGACCCGACCAAGGGGATGCTTCCCTCGTATCACACCTTTACAGGAGGAATCCATGGCCAAGACGGTGACGGGATCCAAGACTGCGGCTCCGAAGAAAGCAGCTCCCAAGGCGACCAAGCCGGCAGCCAAGCCGGCCGCGAAGCCCGCTGCCAAGCCCGCCGCGAAGCCTGCGGCGAAGAAGGCTGCCGCTCCCAAGGCCAAGCCCGCCGCGAAGCCTGCGGCGAAGAAGGTTGCGGCCCCCAAGGCCAAGCCCGCCGTGAAGACCGCCGCGAAGAAGGTCGCGGCCCCCAAGGCCAAGCCCGCCGCGAAGCCCGCCGCGAAGAAGGTTGCGGCCCCCAAGGCCAAGCCCGCCGCGAAGCCCGCCGCGAAGAAGACGGCCGTCAAGGCCAAGCCCGCCGCGAAGCCGGCTGCCAAGCCTGCCGCGAAGCCGGCCGCCAAGAAGGTCGCCGCGAAGAAGCCCGCTGCCAAGAAGGCCGCGGCCCCCAAGGCCAAGCCCGCCGCCAAGAAGGCCGGCAAGACCAAGGCCGGCGACGAGAAGTCCGGCGGCTCCGACAAACCTGCCCCCGCCCGAGGGAGTGAAGCTCAACTCAGCTCGGTTCTCCACGTGCGGCTCTCCGAGCGCACCATGGCCCGCCTGAAGAAGAAGGCCGGCGCGAAGACGGTGAGCACGTGGGTGCGGGAACTGTTGGAAGAGAAAGCCTGACCCACACAAAGGGCCGCGTGAGCGGCCCTTTGCTTGTCCAGATGCGCCTGGCGGCTCAGTCGATCTTGTGCACGCGGCGCCGGTCGATCTTCTGCGTGTTGCAGATCTGCTTGATCAAATCGAGGTATTTGTCGGGCTCGGGGAAGGCGATCAATTGCATGATCTCCACCAGTTCGTTCTCGCGGGGGTTGGCCTTCTCCAACTCGGCGTCCGGTTCCTTCTCCTTTTCCTTCTCCTTCTCCCGGACTTTCTTCTCGGCCATGGCAGTCCTCACTCTCTGGTCAGTCTGTCCCCGCCGTGCGGCGGGGCGATTACCCCGGTTGCGCAGCCAATATAAGGAGAGGGGGCCCGTCCTGCCTCCCAGGGACGGATGGGTGCGCGATTGACCCGGAAAAAGCTGCCGCCTGAGCGCTTCGCGGCGCGGGGATTGGTACTTTGCAGCCGAGGCAAACCCAGATCGGAGTCCGCATGAAATCCACGGTCAACACTCCCGACGCGCCCGCCGCCATCGGACCCTACAGCCAGGGCACCATCTGCCGCAGCGGCTGCCGCCTGCTCTTCACGGCGGGCCAGATTCCCATCAATCCACTCACCGGCGAGGTGGCGGGCGACACGGTGGAGGTCCAGGCCCACCAGGCGCTGGAGAACGTGCGCGCCATCGTCGAAGCCGCCGGCGGCTCGCTCAGCAGCGTGCTGAAGGTGACCATTTTCATGAAGAACATGCAGGACTACGGCAAGATCAACAAGGTCTACGCCACCTACTTCGGCGACCAGCCGCCGGCGCGCAGCGCGGTGGAGGTCGTCCGCCTGCCCAAGGACGTGCTGGTGGAGATCGAAGCCGTGGCCGAGCTGGAGCGCTGACTCTCGTGCGTGGCTTGTCGTCTGTGCGCGCCAGCGTGCTGCTGGCGTACCTGCTCTGGGCTTGCCCGGGCTGGGCCGAGGGGCGCGCCGCGGTGCGGGACAGCGTCTCGTTGCAGCAGGGCAAGGCCGCCATGTGGCGGAGCGTGGCGCTGGACGGCTGGGGCCAGGCCTACAACAAGGAGCGGGTCAAGGCCCTGTTGTTCTCCGGCGCGGAGCTGGCCATGCTGGCGGGCGCCTACGGACAGCACCAGGAGTGGCGGGACTGGGACGAGCGCCGGCGCCGCGAGCTGGAGCCCGCCGCCCAGGAGTATTTCGCCACGCGGGCGGACTTCTATCTCAGGGATCGCAACAAAATCCTCTGGTGGTGGCTCTGGCTCAAGTTGGCGTCCGTGCTGGACGCCTACGTGAGCGGCTCGCTGAGCAACTTCGACGCAGGCTGGGGCGAACAGGCGATCGTGGAGCCCGTTTTCTTGCGGGAGGACACGCCGGGCGTGCGGGTGAGGCTGACGCTGCCCTGAGCGGGCGGCAGGACAGGGAGGGGGGCATGGCGGACCATCCGGAAGGCAGCCGTCCACTGTGGGGAAGCCGGCTGGGCTTCATCCTGGCCGCGGCGGGCAGCGCCATCGGACTGGGCAACATCTGGAAGTTCCCCTACATCACGGGGGAGAACGGCGGCGGCCTCTTCGTGCTGATCTACCTGGGCTGCGTGGTCCTGGTGGGCTTGCCCATCATGATGGCCGAGATCCTCCTGGGGCGCGCCAGCCGGCAGAGTCCGGTGGGAGCCTTCGCCGCCTTTTCCCGCAAAGGCAGCAGCTGGCCGCTGGTGGGCTGGCTGGGCGTGGCCGCGGGCTTCGTGATCCTCTCCTACTACAGCGTGGTGGCCGGCTGGGCCCTGCACTACGTGCTGCTCTCGCTGACCGACCACTTCCGCCACCTGCAGCCCGACCAGGTAAGCGGCATCTTCGACACCTTGTACGGCGCCGGCGACATCAACCTGTTCTGGCACCTGCTCTTCATGCTGTCCACGGTAAGCGTGGTGCTGGCCGGCGTGCAGGGCGGCATCGAGAAGACCTGCCGCGTGATGATGCCGGCCCTCTTCCTCATCATTCTGCTCCTGGTGGGCTACTCGCTCTTCCTGCCCAACGACGGCTTCCTCAAGGCGCTGGACTTCACCTTCACGCCGCACCTGGAGCGCCTCAGCCGGCGCAGCGTACTCGAAGCGCTGGGCCACAGCTTCTTCACCCTCTCGCTGGGGATGGGCGCCATGCTCACCTACGGCAGCTACCTGGACCGCCAGGCCAGCCTGCTGAAGACCTCGCTGCAGGTCGTGCTGCTGGACACGCTGATCTCGCTGTTGGCCTGCCTGATGGTCTACCCCGTGATGTTCTCTTTCGGGCTGGCGCCCCAGGCGGGCCCGGGCCTGGTCTTCAAGAGCCTGCCCATGCTCTTCGCCCAGCTGCCCGGCGGGCTGCTGATCTCGCTGGCCTTCTTCATGCTGGTGGTGTTCGCCGCGTTGACCAGCGCCATCAGCCTGCTGGAGGTGGTCACGGCCACGGTGATGGACCGCGCGGGCTGGAGCCGCCGGCGGGCGGCCCTGGTCACCGGGGCGGCGATCTTCGCCTTCGGCATCCCGGCGGCCTACGCCGGGGACGGGCGACTCTTCGGGGCCTGGGCTTCCATGTTCGGGATGAACTTTTTCGACACGATGGATTACCTGGCCAGCAATTGGATGCTGCCCCTGGGCGGGCTGTTCATCGCGATTTTCACCGGCTGGGTGATGCCCGAGGCCGCGCGCCGCGAGGCCTTCGGTGCCCCGGCGGGCCGGGCCTGGCTCTACACGGGCTTCGTGTTCGTCCTGCGCTGGCTGGCGCCCCTGCTGGTGCTGCTGGTGCTGCTTCACAAGATCGGCGTCCTGCAGGAATTGGGAGTGATGGGCTCATGAGCGGCGTGCGCGGCATCGGCGAGTATTGCGGCATCTTTGGACTCTACGGCCCGGAGCACGCCTCCAGCCTGGCCGTGCTGGGGCTGAACGCCCTGCAGCACCGCGGCCAGGAGTCCTGCGGCGTGGTCAGCTCCGACGGCCGGCGCCTGCACCGGCGCATCGGCATGGGCCTGGTGGGCGACGTCTTCAACCACACCGACCACCTGGCCCTGCTCCCTGGGACGGCGGCCATCGGCCACACGCGCTACTCCACCACGGGTTCCAGCGATTACCACAACATCCAGCCCATCCAGGTGATCACCAAGGACGGCGAGCTGGCCATGGCGCACAACGGCAACCTGACCAACGCCGCGGCCCTGCGCCGCGAGCTGGAGGCCGAGGGCGCCATCTTCCAGACCACCACCGACTCGGAAGTGATCCTCCACCTGATGGCCCGCAGCCGGGGCTCCAGCTGGGAGGAGCGGATCCGCGAGGCGCTGGTGCGCCTGCAGGGCGCCTTCTCGCTGATCTTCCTGAGCCCCGAGGGCATGGCCGTGGCCCGCGATCCGCTGGGCTTCCGGCCCCTGGCGCTGGGGCAGCTGGACGGCCACCCCGTCTTCGCCAGCGAGACCTGCGCCTTCGACATCATCGGCGCCAAGACGGTGCGCGACGTGGAGCCGGGCGAGCTGCTGGTGGTGAACGGCGACCTGCACTCCACGCGCTTCGCCCAGAGCCCGCGCCGGGCCCACTGCATCTTCGAGTTCGTCTACTTCAGCCGGCCGGATTCCAAAATCTTCGGCGAGAACGTGGACAAGACGCGCCGCAAGCTGGGCAAGGCCCTGGCCTTCGAGCACCCGGCGGAGGACGCGGACATCGTCATCCCCGTGCCGGACTCGTCCAACACCGCGGCGCTGGGTTTCAGCCGGCGCAGCGACGCCAAGTTCGAGCTGGGCCTGATCCGCAACCATTATGTGGGCCGCACCTTCATCCGCCCGGGCCAGCAGAGCCGGGCCGACGGCGTACGGCTCAAGTTCAACGCCGTCGAGGGCGTGCTGAAGGACCGGCGCGTGGTGCTGGTGGACGACAGCGTGGTGCGCGGCACGACCATGCGCAAGCTGATCCACCTGCTGCGCGAGGCCGGCGCCAAAAGCGTGCACGTCAGGATCGCCAGCCCGCCCGTGCGCTTCCCGTGCTACTACGGGATGGACTTTCCCGACGAGCACGAGCTGGCCGCCCACGGCCGGGACGTGGAGGAGCTGCGCATCGCGCTGGGCTCCGACAGCCTGGCTTTCTTAAGCCTGGACGGCATGCTGGCCGCCACCGGGATGGATCCGGCCTCCTTCTGCACGGCCTGCTTCTCCGGCGACTATCCCCAGGCCGTGGTGGACGCCGGACTGCCCGCGGGCCGGCAACCCGCCGCACCCGACCGGCTGTTTCCCCGGACATCAACCACCCAGACAGGAGAGCGCGAGTGAATTCCGAGAGCTTCCGGTTGGACGACCGACACCTGGACGAGGCCAAGCGCATCGCCGGCTCCCACTGCAAGCGCAGCGGCTGCAAGACCTGCTACGGCCGGGGCTGGCAGGGCGTGGCCCAGGACAACACCATCGTTCTCTGCCACAAGTGCGTGGATCCCGAGGCGGCCTTCCGCGACTGGAAGGACTACGTCGCCGAGATCCCCGAATTGCGCGAGCACTACCACGAACTCTTCGAGGACGCGAAAGAAACGGGCGGGGAGACCGCATGAGGATTCTCATCGTCGAGGATGACGGCGGCAGCCGGGGCATCCTGCTGGAGCACCTGAAGGCCCGGGGCTGGCAGGTGCTGAGCTGCGGCGATCCCGCCCGTGGCCTGCGCCTGCTGGAATCGGAGCAGCCGGATCTGGTGCTGACCGACATCCATCTGCCGGGGGCCACGGGCACGGACCACGTGCGGGCCTTCTGCCAGGAGCGCGCCGGCCACCGGCCCGTGGTGGTGGCCATGACTGGCTATCCCGCGCTGGAGAGCTGCCTGGACTGCCTCCAGGCCGGCGCCTCGGGCTACCTGGTCAAGCCCTTCCGCGTGGACGAGTTCGTCCAGCTGGCCGAGCGCGTGCTGGACGAGCGGCGCCTGCTGGGCCACGCGCGCAACCTGGAGCAGCGTATCACGGAACTCGAGGCCGAGCTGGCCCGCCTGCGGGCGCCGGGCGCGCCCCCGGCCGCGCGACCGGAACGGGAGACCCCGTGCCACTGAGCCCCGAAGGACCGGCCCTGCCGGGTTGCGAGACCGTTCCGGCGCCGCGCGGCGAGCCCGATCCCCGTCAGCTCGAGCGGCGGCTGGAGGAGCTGACCCGCGAGCTGGAGATCAAGGACCGCCTGCTGACGGGCAATCTCCTGCAGATGGAGCGCGTGGCGGGCAAGCTGCGCCAGATCCTGGCCTCCATGTCCAGCGCCGTGCTGATGGTGGAGCTGGACGGCTACCTGAGCGAGGCCAACCCCCGGGCGCGCACGCTGCTGAACATCGAGGGCGAGCTGCCCATTCTGGCCTCCGCCGTCCTGCCCGAACCCTTGCAGAACATCCTGGACGAGGTGGTGGGCGAGGGCCGGCACGTCAGCCAGGACGAGCTGCTGCTGGAGGGCCGGCACGGGGTGCAGACCCTGCGTGTGGACTGCCGCCTGGTGCGCGACGACATGGGCAACCCCATCGGCGTGCTGCAGATCCTCGACGACCAGACCCACCTGATCCACATGGAGCGCCGCCTGGAGCAGAGCCGCACCCTGGCCGCCCTGGGCGAGATGGCCGCCAGCGTGGCCCACGAGCTGCGCAATCCGCTCGGGGGCATCGGCGGCTTCGCGGCCCTCTTGAAGGACCTGCTCGAACCCGAGAGCGATCCGCACCGCTACACGCTGCGGATCATCGAAGGCGTCGAGGGGCTGAACAAGGTGGCCACCAACCTGCTGACCTACACGCGCCCCGTCGAGCCGCGCCTGCAGGTGCTGGATCTGCGCCAGCTCCTGCGCGAGGTGCTCAGTTTCATCCAGATCGAGGTGGAGCAGGCCCGCCTGCCGCTGGAGCTGGAGATCGACCTGGGGTTGACCGAACTGCCCGTGCGCATGGACCCCGAGCTGATGCGCCAGAGCTTCCTCAACCTGTTCAAGAACGCCGTGCAGGCCTTCGAGGGCGGCCCGGGCCGGCTGGGCTGCCGCGTGCGCGAGACCCGCGCGCCGGGCGGCGCCGGACGCATCGCCGTGGAGGTCTGGGACACGGGGCCGGGCATTCCCGAGAACCTGCACGAGAAACTCTACAACCCCTTCTTCACCACGCGCGCCAAGGGCACGGGCCTGGGCCTGGCCATCGTGCGCAAGAACGTGGAGCTGCACGGCGGCGTGATCAGCCTGCGCTCCAAACCGGGACAGGGCGCCTGCTTCACCGTCCAGCTGCCCCTGGCCAACGAGTTGTGAGCGTGGGATTGTTGATGGAGGGGTCGAGGCGCGATCCCTGAGGCTCCGGAGCCTGGGATCCCGTTCGGGGAGTCGGAGGAACCAATGAGGCGGACCACAGGCAAGCGCTGTGCGCGCGCCCGACACGGTCGGCCCCGATCCTACAAGCGGGGCTCGGACTCGATCAACGCCTTCGTGCTCTCTTCGCAGCTTCGTGACCTTCGTGGTTCGATCGGGTTGTTCTCCCAGAAGAGGTGGCCATGAGCGACGTGATGGGCAGCCGGCAAGTCCTGGTGGTGGACGACGAGAAGCTGATCCGCGAGCTGCTCCAGGAGGGGCTGGGCCGGCTGGGCTACCAGATCCGCACCGCGGGCGGGGGCCGGGAGGCCCTGGAGCTGCTGGCCCAGGAGTCCGCCGACCTGGTGCTGACGGACATCAAGATGGACGGGATGGACGGCTACGAGTTCCTGGAGGAGCTGCGCCGGCGCGTGCCCGACCAGATGGTCCTGATGATGACCGCCTACGGCAGCGTGGAGAGCGCCATCCGGGCCATCAAACTGGGCGCTTTCGACTACATCCAAAAGCCCTGCATGGTGGCCGAGGTGGACCACCGCCTGCGCAAGGCCTTCGAGCACCGCGACCTGCTGCTGGAGACGCGCATGCTGCGCGGCCGGCTGGAGGGCCGCGAGGAGTTCGGGCGCATCGTGGCCCGCAACAAGGTCATGAAGCAGATCTTCGACATGATCCGCACCGTGGCACCCTCGGGTTCCAGCGTGCTGATCCAGGGCGAGAACGGCACGGGCAAGGAGCTGGTGGCCCGCGCCCTGCACCACTACAGCGACCGCGCCGACAAGAAGTTCGTGGCCAAGAACTGCGCGGCCATCCCCGACGCCCTGCTGGAGAGCGAGCTCTTTGGCCACGTCAAGGGCGCCTTCACGGGCAGCGTGGGCGACCGCAAGGGCATCTTCGAGGAAGCCGACGGCGGCACGCTCTTCCTGGACGAGATCAGCGAGATGCCCCTCAATCTGCAGAGTAAGTTGCTGCGCGTGTTGCAGGAGGGCGAGCTGCAGCGGGTGGGCTCCAACGACGTGGTCAAGGTGGACGTGCGCCTGATCAGCTCCACCAACCGCGACATGAAGTCCGAGGTGCAGGAAGGCCGCTTCCGGCGCGACCTGTTCTACCGCTTGAACGTCATTCCCATCACCCTGCCGCCGCTGCGCGAGCGCGTGGACGACATCCCGCTATTGGCCGAGCACTTCCTCAAGAAGTACGCCCAGCGCATGAACCGCACCATCCTGGGGATCGAGGAGGGCGGGATGCGCTACCTGGTCTCCCGGCGTTGGGAGGGCAACGTGCGCGAGTTGGAGAACACCATCGAGCGCGCCGTGGTGATGGCCACCGGCCCGATCCTCGACGCCGGCAGTTTCAAGCCCCTGGAACAGTTCGCCGAGGAGGGCGGGGACTTCGAGCTGCCCGCCGCGGACATCACGGTGGACGAGATGGAGAAGCGGCTGATCCTGGCCACGCTCAAGCGCTACAACAACAACCGCACGCGCACGGCCGAGGTGCTGGCGATCAGCATCCGCACCCTGCGCAACAAGCTTAACGAGTACCGCGCGGCGGACCCCGGCCTGTCGGCGATCATCGACAAGGGCGCGCCCGACGCCGGCGAGTGAGCCATTTGGTTTGAACCACGGAGTCACAGAGACACAGCCCGGAACCATCAAGCTGGGTTCTTGCCGTGCCTCTGTGCCTCTGTGGTGATTCCAACGGAGGTGGATGAGTGAGCAGGCCGAAGCTGCAGCGTTGGTGGCTCGCCGCGGGCGTGGCCTTTCTGCTGGCCGTGCTCTTCAGCCTGCTGGACGCCGGGCTCTTCGGGCTGGAGGACCGCAGCCTGGACCTACGCTTCCAGCTGCGCGGGCCGCGCTCCGTGGAGCACAGCCCGCTGGTGCTGGTCACCGTGGACAACCGCAGCTACAAGGACCTGAACCAGCGCTGGCCCTTCCCGCGCGGTCACTTCGCCCGCGCGCTGCGCAACCTGAAGCGGATGGGCGTCCGGCTCATCGTGCTCGACATCCAATTCACCGAGGAGGCGGTGGGGGACTCCGCCGGCCTGGCCGAGCTGGCCGCCGCCGTTCGCGAGTGCGCCCCGGTGGTGCTCTCGGGCGAGCTGGTCTACGAGCGCGGCGGCTACCAGCGGCTGGACCGTCCGCTGCCCGTCCTGCTGGAGACCGGCCAGCCCTGGGCCCTGGTCAATGACCTGAGCGACCCCGACGGCGTCAACCGACTCTACCCGCTCTTCCTGCCCGATCCCGGCGACGGCACGCCGCGGGCCGTGCTGGGGGCGCGCCTGCTCTACACGCTGGATTCGCTGGAGGGCCGCGGTGGCGCGGGCCTGGCCTTCGGGCCCATCGCCGGCGGCCTGCGCCGCCTGGGAGAGCGCGCCCTGCGCCTGGAGCCGGGCAAGGCCAACGCTGTCCGCATCAACTATTACGGCCCCGCCGGAACCTGGACCCACCGCAGTTTCTCCGACTTCCTCGACGACGCGGAGTTCACCCTGGCCGACCCGGACCAGGACGCCGACTACGTGGAGCAGTTCGCCGACAGCGCGCTCTTCCAGGCCCTCTGGCCCGGCGAGGTCCATCCCTTCGCGGGCAAGGTGGCCCTGGTGGGCGTGAGCGCCACGGATCTGCACGACGACAAGCGCACGCCCTTCTTCAACTACCAGGGCCTCCGCCAGCTCATGCCCGGGGTGGAGGTGCACGCCCACGCCGTGCAGACGATGCTGGACGGCGCCTGGATCGTCAACCCGCTCACCGGCGCCCGCGCCTGGCTGCTGCTGGCCGCCATGGCCCTGGCCGGCGGCTGGATCACGCGCCGGCTGGGCCCCCTGCGCGCCCTGCTGCTCCTGTTGCCGCTGGCGGCCGGCTGGCTGGCCCTGGCCCAGTGGGCCTTCGTCCGCCACAACCTCTGGCTGGAGCTGGTGGCGCCGCTGGCCGCGCTGGCCTTCGCCTGGACCGCCGGCACGCTCCTGCACTTCCTCCAGGCCCGCCGGGAGCGGGCCCAGATCCGCGGCATGTTCGCCCAGTACGTGCCCGAGGCCGTGGTGGCCGAGCTGATCAAGAGCCCGGACAAGCTGGTGCTGGGCGGCGAGGAGCGCGAGATGAGCGCGCTGTTCAGCGACGTGGAGGGCTTCACGTCCGTCTCCGAGCATTTGAGCCCGACCCAGCTGGTGGAGCTCCTGAACGAGTACCTGACCGAGATGACCCAGTGTGTCACGGACGAGGGCGGGATCATTGACAAGTATGAGGGCGACGCGATCATCGCCGAGTTCGGCGCGCCCCTGCCCTGCGCCGACCACGCCCTGCGCGCCGCCCGGGCCGCGCTGCGCATGCAGGAGCGGCTGGTGGGAATGCGCGAGGATTGGGCCCGGCGCGGCAAGCCCCAGCTCAAGGCCCGGGTGGGCGTCAACAGCGGCCTGATGGTGGTGGGCAACATGGGCAGCCGGCAGATCTTCGACTACACGGCCATGGGCGACGCCATGAACCTGGCCTCGCGCCTGGAGGGCGTCAACAAGTACTACGGCTCCTACATCCTGCTCTCCGGCGACAGCTGGCGCCGGCTGGACGGGGCCTTCCTGGGCCGGCAGCTGGACGCCATCCGGGTCAAGGGCCGCCGGGAGCCGGTGGACCTGTGGGAGTTGCTGGACCGGACTGACTCCCCCCGGGCTGCCGAACTGCAGGAGCGGATCCGGTGCTGGGACGCGGCGCGCGCCCTCTACCTGGCGCGCGACTTCAGCGCCGCCGCCGCCGCCTTCGCGGCCCTGCTGGAAGAGAATCCCACTGACGGCCCGGCTCGCACGCTGGCTGCCCGTTGCCGTGCGTTCGGGCTCCAGCCGCCCGCTCCGGATTGGGACGGCGTGCAGGAGATGACCGAGAAATGAAAGCCTTCCTGTTGCACGCGCTGGTGGCCCTGCTGCTGCGGCTGCCCTATCCCGCGCTGCTGGCGCTGGGGCGGGCCATGGGCTGGCTCTGGTTCCACTTGATCCCCGTCCGGCGCGCGCTGATGCTGGCCAATCTGCACAAGGCCTTTCCCGACTCCACGCCGGCTTGGCGCCGCCGGGTCTGCCGGGACTGCATGACCCACTTCGCCACCATGGGCCTGGAGCTCTTCTGGCTGCCGCGGATGGACCACGAATGGCAGGCCCAGCGGGTGCGCTTCCTCGCTCCGGAAGTGGCCCGGCGCCTGCTGGAGCGGGGCCGGGGCTTGATGGGCGTGGGCGGCCACCTGGGCAACTGGGAGGTGATGGGGATCGGCTGCGTGGACCTGGGGCTGGACGTGAGCTACATCGTCAAGCGGATCCACGACCCCGTCCTGGACGAGATCGTCAACCGCGCGCGCGCCGGGCACGGGGTGGAGATCATCTTTTCCCGCGACGCCTCGCGCGGCGTGCTGAAGCACTTCCGCCGCAACCGGCTGATTGCTTTCCTCTCCGACCAGGACGCGCGCAGCCACGGCGTCTTCGTGCCCTTCTTCGGCCACCCGGCCTCCACGCCCAAGGGCGCGGCGGTCTACGCCCTGCGGCTGGGCGTGCCGCTGATGTTCGTCAACTGCGTGCGCGTGCCCGGCGGCCGCTTCGAGGTGGAGTTCCTCGAGGTGCCCCTTGACGAAGGCTGGACCTTCTGCGACGAACACGTCGAGGCCCTGACCGCGCGCTACACGGCCCTGCTGGAGGAGCGCGTGCGCCGCACGCCCGCGCAGTGGTTCTGGATGCACCGCCGCTGGAAGACCCAGCCGGAGGCTTGATTCCCAGGGCCCGTCCCGGGCGGCCGATGGCTGGACCGAGCTTGTTCCCCGTCCGGCTCCATCCCGCCCCTTGGTCTGTTACCTTGGAAACAAGATGCGCACCCTCGTCATCCACACCGCCTTTCCCGGCGACCTGATCCTCTTGACCCCGCTGCTGGACCGCCTGCGGCGGGAGCCCGACTTGGAGTGGCTGGGCCTGGTGACCCGGCCGAGCTGCGGCTCCCTGTTCCAGGGCGATCCGCGCCTGGATGAGCTCATTCTCTACGACAAGCGCGGCGCCGACGCCGGCTGGGCGGGTTTCCGCCGCCTGGTGCGCCGGATGCGCAGCCACCAGGTGGACCGGGTGATCTGCCCGCACCGCAGCCTGCGCTCCAGCGCGCTGGCCTGGAGCAGCGGGGCCTTTGAGCGGGTGGGTTTCTCCAGCGCCGTGGGCAGTCTGGTCTACACCGAGCTGGTCTTCGACGCCCGCCGCCTGCACGAGATCGACCGCAACCTCAGTCTGGCCGGTCCGCTGGAGGAGGGCGCGGAGCCCGCGCGCCCCAGCCTCTACGCCGATCCGCTGGAGGAGGCCCGCGTCCGCGATCTGTTCGAGGCCCGCGGCCTGGTGCTGCCCGTGGCCCTGGCGCCGGCCTCCCTCTGGGAGACCAAACGCTGGCCGGCCCGGCACTTCGGCACCCTGGCGGATCGGGTGATGGAGGCCAGTGCGGCGGACATCGTCCTGCTTGGCGGCCCGGGCGACCGCGCCCTCTGCACCGAGGTGGCGGATCAGGTCCACGGCTGCCGCAAGGGTCGCGTGCACGTGCTGGCCGGCGAGCTGGAGCTGCGCGAGAGCTTCCAGGCCCTGCGCCTCTGCCGCCTGGCCGTGGTCAACGACAGCGCGCCCCTGCACCTGGCCCAGGCCGCCGGCATCCCCACCTTCGCCCTGTTCGGTTCCACCATCCCCGGTTTCGGCTTCGGCCCGCGCGGCCCGCGCGACCGGGTCTTCCAACTGAAGTTGGACTGCATTCCCTGCGGCATCCACGGCCACCGGCGCTGCCCACTGGGCACCCTGGCCTGCTTGAGCGAGCTGGATCCCGAGAGCGTGGCCCGGGCCGTGGTGGAAGAGATCAACCAGCCCGCCGCCGGAGGGTCGGCCGCGTGAGCGCCGCCTGGCCCCAGCCCGCCCCTGAGGGGGCCGAGTCCGGCACCTCGCCCCCCGCCCGCGCCTGAGCCCGCCCGGCGAGCGCCCGCCGGCCCTTTCGTCAATCCGTTCATCCACCAATAGATGGAGCACGCCATGAGCATGCACCGCCGCTCCGCCCTCACGGGCCGGCCCTTCGCCCCCGACACGCTGATGATGGGCTACGGCTACGATCCCTTCCTCTCCGAAGGCTCCGTCAAGCCGCCGGTCTTCCTCACCAGCACCTTCGTGTTCCGAAATGCGGAAGAGGGCAAGCGCTACTTCCAGTGGGCCTACGGCTTGAAAGAGCGCGACCCGAACAGCGATCCGGAGATGGGCCTGATCTATTCGCGGCTCAACAACCCGGACCTGGAGATCCTTGAGAACCGGCTGGCCTGCTGGGAGAGCGCCGATTTGAGCCTGGTCTTTTCCAGCGGCATGTCGGCCATCACCACCACCGTGCTGGCGCTGGTCAAGCCCGGCCAGGAGATCATCAGCACCAATCCCGTCTACGGCGGGACGGACTTCTTCTTCGAGCATATCTGCCCGCGCCTGAACATCACGGTCCACCGGGTCTGTGCCGGCAGCGACACGCCGGCCAAGGTCGAGGCCCTGCTCAAAGAGCGCGCCGGACGCGTGCGGCTGGTCCACGTGGAGACGCCCTCCAACCCCACCAACTCGCTGGTGGACATCCGGGCCCTGGCCCGCGTCATCAAACAGACGGGCGAGGCTCCGCCGGACTCGGAAATCCTCCTGATGGTGGACAACACCTTCCTCGGGCCGCTCTTCCAGCAGCCGCTCACCCTGGGGGCGGACCTCTCCGTCTACAGCGCCACCAAGTTCATCGGCGGCCACAGCGACCTGGTGGCCGGCGCGCTGATGGGCTCGCACAAGCTGCTCAAGGAGGTGGCGGTCTTCCGCACCATTCTGGGCACCATGGCCGAACCCTTCACCTGTTGGCTCCTGATGCGCAGCCTGGAGACCCTGGACGTGCGCATGCGCCGGCAGCAGGAGAACGCCCGGCGGCTGGTGACCCTGCTCAAGGCCCACCCCGCCGTGGCGCGCGTCTACTATCCGGGCGAATTGGGGGAGACCCAGAACGCCATCTGGCAGCGCCAGTGCTCGGGCTCGGGCAGCCTGATCGCCTTCGAGGTCCAGGGCGGCGAGGCCGAGGCCTTCCAGGTCCTCAACCGGGTGGAGATCTGCAAGATGGCCGTCTCGCTGGGGGGCACGGAGAGCCTGATCGAACACCCCTCCACCATGACCCACAGCGATCTGGACGAGGAGACCAAGGCCAGCGCGGGCATCACGCCGGCGATGATCCGCCTCTCCGTCGGCCTGGAGAACATCGAGGACCTGGAGGCCGACCTGCGCTCGGCTCTGGCGGTCCTGGAGTAACTCGCCGTCCATGGACCGGGTCGCGCCCCGCCGGCGCGGCCCGGTGTTCTTCCTTCTGTCCAGCCTCCCGCACCCTTCCACTCGCAAGCAACCGTCCTGCCCGCCAGTGCCGCAACCTGGCGGCGGCGGGACCCGTTGATCCGGCCCCAAGGGAGGATCCCATGCCTGGCTTGAAGCTGCTGGCCCGCCTGCTCCTGCCCGCCGCCTGCGAACTCTGCGGCCGCCCACTGGATGCCGAAGCCTCCAACTGGCGCCTGCCTGTGGTGGCCTGCGCCGATTGCCTGGCCGCCCTGCGCGCCCGCGCCCACCAGCCGGCCTGGCAGCTGGACGGGCGGCCGGTGCGGGCCCTGTTCTGGTACGAGGACGAGGTGCTGGGCTGGGTGCGCCGGCTCAAGCGCGGCGGCCAGGAGGCCCTGCTCCACCGGCTGGCCGGGGGCTGGCCGGACTGTCCCTTGCCGCGGGGGGCCGGCCTGCGCCTGACGCCGGTTCCCGCCGACGCCCGGCGCACGCGGGAGCGGGGCGGCGACCACGTGGCGCGGCTGGCCTGGCTCTGGGGACGGCGCTGGGGCCTGGACTGCGTGCAGCCGCTGCGGCGCCGGGGCGGGGCGCATCAGATCGGGCTGGACCGGCGGGAGCGGCGACACAACCTGGCCGGCCAGCTGGGTCTGCGCCGCCGCGCCTGGGGCGGCCGGCGCCTGCATCCTGGTCCCGTCCTGCTGGTGGATGACGTGGTGACCACGGGGGCCACGCTGCTGGCGTGCGCCGAGGTGCTGGCCGCCGCCGGTTGGGAGGTGCGGGGCGCCCTGGCCCTGGCGTTGACCCCCCACCCGGAACTGCGAGGTCCCCAGCTGGCCGGATTGACGGCCTGGCTCGACGGAAGTCCATGAGGCGTTGCGCCATACCCGGAGAAAAGGCCGCGTCCCAGCCCGCGAAACGTTTGTTTTTCCCGGGTCAGCTACTACTTTGGCACTTCCTGTCGCGGCCAGGCACTTCCACGCCCGGCTCGCCGCGGAACGCCGCCCGGAGCAGACCCTCCAGCCAGGAACTGCCACGACACGGGCCTTTCAATTCAGGCATGGGACCAGGGAGTCGAGCGTATGTGGGAAAGCCGCACGGGATGGACGCGCGCCGTCACGAACCTATTCGCCGTCTCCCTGTTGGCCAGTACCCTGTTCACCGCCTCCTGCACGACCCTGCGTCCGGCCCTCCAGGCGACAGCCAGCCCGGAGCTGGCGACCCCGCCGGACACCCTCAGCTCCGCCGACCAGTACTACCTGCTGCGCAGCCGCTTTCAGCAAGCGGAGGGCCTGTCCCAGACCGGCCAGGACGTGGCGGCCCTGGACAGCCTGCGCGACTTGATGCTCGACCTGCGCCAGCCCGGCGTGCGGATGGACTCCCTGCGCTGGGCCCTCCAGTTGGACGTGGTGCGGCAGATGGCCGCCCTGTTGGAGAAAACAGGTCCCGATCCTAGCGAGGATGAGGGCTACCGCTCGGTGGACTTCCAGGTGCAGCTGCTCAGCGACAGCCTGAGCGCCTACGCCTCCGCGCCGGATTCCCTGCTGCAGGCCGTGTTGGTGCCCAGTGCGGCCGACCAGGAGAGCGATTCCCTGCTCGCCGAGGTGCTGCAGGCGCCGGACAGCCTGGCCCTGCGCCGGATCTCCATGCCGGACATTCCGGACTGCGACCGGCGCGAAGTGCAGCAGATGGTGGACTACTTCGTCAGCGGTCGGGGCCGGCGCTTCTACCAGATCTGGCTGGACCGCTATCCCAAGGTGGCCCCCACCATCCGCCAGGTTCTGCAGGAAGAAGGCATGCCCGAGGACCTGATCTTCCTGGCCATGATCGAATCCGGCTTCCGGATCTCGGCCACCAGCCGGGCCAAGGCCAAGGGTCCCTGGCAGTTCATTCCGGGCACGGCCACGCTCTTCGACCTGCGCGTGGACTACTGGATGGACGAGCGGCTCGACCTGGAACGCGCCACGCGCGCCGCCTGCCGTTTCCTGCGCCGTCTCTACGACCGCTACGACGACTGGTACATGGCCATGGCCGCCTACAACTGGGGGCCGGGCAACATCGACCGCGCCATCAAGCGCGGCGCCGACGACTACTGGAGCATCACGCGCATGCCCAGCGAGACCCGCAACTACGTGCCCACCTATCTGGCGGCTCGCCGGGTCTTCCAGGAGGCCGAACTGCACGGCTTCAGCCTGGAGCAGCCCGTGGACCTGCCCGAGCTGGACGTGCTCGAGGTCGCCGGCTGCATCCACATCAACCGCCTGGCCGAGCTCTTCGAGCTGAACCAGGAGTCTCTGCGCGAATCCAACCTGCACCTGGTGCAGGGGAGCACGCCCCCCGACGGCGGCCACATCTACGTGCCGGCGGAATCCTCCCAGCGCTGCCGCGACCTGCTGCTGGAGCTGCCCGAATCCGCCTTCCAGGACTGGGTCCGCCACAAGGTGCGCAAGGGCGAGACGGTGACGGGCATCGCCCAGCGTTACGGCGTGAGCGCGTCGGAACTGCGCACTGTCAACAAGCTCAGCCGGCGCTCGAAGCTCAAATCCGGGCGCGTCCTGCTGATTCCGCTCTCCACCCAGGAACGCGAGCCCCGCGAGGAGCGGGCCGAGGCCGAGCCGCGCAAGAGCACGCGCAAGGCCGGGTCCAAGACCCAGACGCGTTCCGACGGCCTGCCCGTCCACAAGGTCCGGCGCGGCGAGGTGCTCGATCGCATCGCCCGCACCCATGGCCTCAGCGTGGCCAAGTTGATGGACTGGAACCAGCTCAAGCGCGCGGACCGGATCTACCCCGGCCAGGAGCTGCTGCTGGCGGATCCGGATTCCGTGGAGCAGGTCGACGAGCGGAGCACGGAGTTGGCGGATGCCGGCCAGGAGAACCTCTCCCGCCGGGAATCGGCCCGCAGCGCCGGGCGCGAGAGTGCGTCGCCCCCCAAGGCCAGCAAGGGCCAGAAGACCCGCACCCACGTGGTGCGGGCCGGCGACACCGCGGGTGCCATCGCCGCCAAGTATGGGATCAGCGTCAAGCAACTGGTGCAGGCCAATGGTCTGGGGCGCCGGGCCAAGATCGTCACGGGCCAGCGTCTGCGCATCCCGGGAAAAGCGGCGGACACTGCGGGCGGCCAGCGGCAACTGGTGCACGTCGTCAAATCCGGCGAGAGTCTGTGGGCCCTGGCCCGGCAGTACAAGGTCAAGGTCACAGATTTGAAGCGTTGGAATAACTTGCGCGGCAACGAGATCCATGCGGGCAGCCGCCTGGTGATCATTCTATCGGAGGAAGGATGAATCGAGAAGCCCTGGTGGAGGCGGTCACCACCACGAGCGGATTGTCCCGCGAGGAAGTCAAGGTCGTGCTGGAAAACCTGCTGAACACCATCTCGGACGAGCTCTGCAAGGGCGGCCGGGTGGAACTGCGCGGGTTTGGCGTGTTCAGCATTCAAGAGAGGCGCCCGCGGCCGGCCCGCAACCCGCGTTCGGGCGAGACCGTCTGGCTGGAGGAGCGCCGCGTGGCCAGCTTCAAGCCGGCCCAGAAGCTCAAGCAGCGTATCCAGGATCATCAAGCCTGAAATCGCATCAGTCCATAGGAGGCTACCGTGCCCTGCGGTAAGAAGCGCAAGCGTCATAAGATCTCAACGCACAAGCGGAAGAAGCGGCTTCGCAAGAACCGTCACAAGAAGAAGTAGTCCGCCGCGTAGCTGTGGAATCTCCCATGGGGGCGCGCCGCGCCCCCATGGTCGTCCTGGCCTCCCGCCATTCGTGAGGCGCCGTGAGTCCTACCCAGAGATCCCGCCCCGATCCGGACCGGGTCTGGCCGCTGCATGAGTTGGCGCGGGAGTTCTCCGCCCGGTTGGAGGAGGACTGGCCCCCGCTCTGGGTGCAGGGCGAGATCTCAGGTCTGAAGCTTCATGCTGCCTCGGGCCATCGCTACTTCACCCTGAAGGACGAGCGCTCCCAGTTTCCGGCCGTGCTCTGGCGCAGCCGGCTGGCGCCCGGCGCCCCCGAGCCCCGGGACGGCCAGCGCGTGGAGGCCCTGGTCCAGCTGGTGTTCTATGGCCCCCAGGGTCGCCTGCAGCTGGACGTGCAGCGGCTGCGGGGCACGGGCCAGGGCGAGCTGCTCCAGGCCTTTCTGGAGCTCAAGGAGCGCCTGGCCCGGGAGGGTCTGTTCGACCCGGCCCGCAAGCGGCCCCTGCCCGCCTATCCCCGCCACATCGGCCTGCTCACCTCGGAATCCGGCGCTGCCCTGCAGGACATGCTCAAGGTCTTCCGGCGCCGCTGGCCGGGCCTGCGCTGCAGCCTGCTGCCGGTGCCCGTCCAGGGTCCCCAGGCCGGTCCGGCGCTGGCCCGCGGGCTGCAGCGGCTGGCTGCTTGGCCGGGGCTGGAGCTGGACCTGATCATCCTGGGCCGTGGCGGCGGCTCCTTCGAGGATCTCTACTGCTTCAACGACGAGGCCCTGCTGCGGGCCATCGCCACCTGCCCGCTGCCCGTGGTCTCCGCCGTGGGCCATGAAATTGACACGCCGCTGAGCGATCTTGCCGCCGACCTGCGGGCCCCCACCCCCACGGCGGCGGCGGAACTCTGCGTGCCCGACCTGATCCAGGTGCTGGAACGCGTGGAGCGCGACGGGCGGCGCCTGACCCAGAGCCTGCGGCTGCGCCTGGAGCGCGAGAACCGACGCCTGCGGGCGGCGCGCACGCATCGGGCGCTGGCCGAGCCCCTGCGCCGGTTCCACGAGACGCGCCAGGCGCTGGACGAGCAGGGGCAGAGCCTGCGCGCAGCCTTAAGCGGCCGGCTGGGTCGCTCCGAAGAAGGACTGCGGGCCGCCCAGCGGCGCTTGCGCGGCGCCTTGGAGCGCGGCCAGTCGGGGGCGGCCACCCGCCTGCAGGGCTGGCCGCGACGTCTGGCGACCCTGGCCGCGCGGCTGGGCCGCGAGGCCAGGGAGCGCGAGGAGCGCCAGGCGGCCCGGCTGGATCCGCTGCTGCGGCGCCGGCTGGAGGACCTGTCCCGCCGACTGGCGGAGGCGGGCCGGGGGCTGGAGCGGCTGGAGGCGGGGCGGCTGGCGGCCCTGGCCCTGCGGCTGGGGTTCGCCCGGGTGCGAGACGAGGACGGCCGGCCCGTGGAGCGCGCCGGCGCGCTGCAGCCCGGCCAGCGGATTGAGCTGGGCTTCCAGGACGGGCGGGCCCGGGCCCGGGTGGACGAGATTTCCAAGGAGGATGCATGAGCGAAGCGCCGGCCACCTTCGAAGAGGCCCTGGAGCGGCTGGAAGAGATCGTCCAGAAGCTCGAAGAGGGCGAGATCGGGCTGGAGGAGAGCCTGGCCGCCTACCGGGAGGGCATGCTCCTGCACCGCTTCTGCCAGGAGCGCCTGCGCCACGTGGAGGAGGAGCTGCTCACGGTGCTGCGCGAGGCGCCGGCGGGCGAGGACGCCGCCGCGCCGGCGCTCCAGCCATGAGCCCCTCGTCCGCGGCGGACACGCCGGGCTGGTGTCCGCCCCCCGGCGCCGTGCTGGGCATCATGGGCTCCGCCCGGCCGGAGGGTCTGCGCGAAATCTGGCCCGGGCTGCGGCGCGGGCTGGAGGCCCAGGGCCTGCGCTTCCAGCTGGCCCGCGAGCTGGTGGTGCGCGCCGCCTTCCGCGACCACGAACTGGGACCCTCCTGCCTGGCCGTGCGGCCGGAGGCCGAGCTGGGTCCCGGGCTGGATCTGCTGCTCAGCCTGGGCGGCGACGGTTCGCTCTTGGCCGCCGTGGGCCTGGTGGGCGACACGCTGCCCGTGATGGGCCTGCACATGGGCTCCATGGGCTACCTGACGGCCACCACGCCCGACCAGCTCGCCCGCAGCCTGGAGGACCTGGCCGCGGGCCGGCTGCGCGAAGAGCGGCGCATGATGCTGCGCGTGAGCGTGGAGGAAGCCGGCCACCCGGGCGTGGAGCGGCTCAGCGCCGACGCCCTGAACGACGTGGTGGTGAGCAGCGGCCTGCCCGGCCGCGTGGTGCGGCTGGTGACGCGGATCAACGACGAGACTTTGTTCATGGTCACCGGCGATGGGCTGATCCACGCCACGCCCACGGGCTCCACGGCTTACAACCTGGGCGGGGGCGGGCCGATCCTCGATCCCGGGATGGAGGCCATCGTGCTCACGCCCGTGATGCCGCACTCGGTCAGCGTGCGGCCCATCGTGGTGGCGCCGGGCTCGCGCATCGAGACGCGGATCCGCTCGCGCCACGGCTGCATGGAGCTGAGCGTGGACGGTCGGCTGAACCGCTCGCTCTCCGAGGACGCCGTGGTGCGCGTGGAGCGCTCGCCCAAAGTGGCGCGGCTGCTCAAGCCCCGCCTGCCGGGCTTCATCGGCGTGCTGCGCGACAAGTTGAAATGGAACCAGGAGGAAGACGCATGAGCCAGCCCGGGGCCCGCGCGGCATGAATCTGCTGAAACGCCTGAGCCAGGCCATGACCCGCACGCGCGAGGAGTTGGGCGGGCGGTTGCGCGAACTGCTGGGCACCGGCCGGCGGGTGGACGCGGCCATGCTCGACGAGCTCGAGGAGATCCTGCTCTCCGCCGACCTGGGGCTGGACACGACGGAAAAGGTGATCGAGGCCCTGCGCCAGCGCATCCGCGGCGACGCGGACACGCCGCTGGAGCAATTGATCGAGGAGGAGCTGCTGGCCCTGCTGCACGGTGCCACCGCCGAGCTGCGCCAGCCCGCTCCGGGCGAACCCCGTGTGGTGCTCGTGGTGGGCGTCAACGGCAGCGGCAAGACCACCACGGCGGCCAAACTGGCGGCCCGGGGCAAGGCCGAGGGCCGCAGCGTACTGCTGGTGGCCGCGGACACCTTCCGCGCTGCGGCGGCCGAGCAGCTGGAAGTCTGGGCCGGGCGGGCGGGCGTGGATCTGGTGCGCGCCGCGGCCGGGGCGGACCCGGCGGCCGTGGCCTTCGACGGGCTGAGCGCGGCCCTGGCGCGCGGCCACGACCTGGTGCTGGTGGACACGGCGGGACGCCTGCACAACAAGAAGAACCTCATGCTGGAACTGGACAAGATCACGCGCGTGCTGAGCCGCAAGGTGCCCACGGCCCCCCACGAGGTGCTGTTGGTGCTGGACGGCACCACGGGGCAGAACGCCCTCAGCCAGGCGCGGATCTTCACGGAGGCCACGGGCGTGACCGGCTTGGTCCTCACCAAACTGGACGGCACGGCCCGGGGCGGGATCGCCCTGGCCATCCACCAGGAGCTGGGCATCCCCGTGCGCTGGATCGGCGTGGGCGAACAGTTGCAGGACCTGGAGCCCTTCGACGCCAGCCTCTACGCGCGGGCCCTGTTCGAGGGGCTGACCGCCCTCGAGTGAGTGCCCCTGCCGGGGGTTCTCACCACAGAGGCGCAGAGGCACAGAGCTAGAAGAGGTTTTTGCCTGGGTTGGGTGTGGCGGGTTCGATGGTCTGTTAGAGCACGAAGGCTCGAAGACTCGAAGAAGATTTGTGTCACGTGAGGTGAAGGCTGATCGAGGAATCACCACCACGGAGGCACAGAGGCACAGAGTTCTCATTGGATTTGGCTTCGGTCGAGACGTGGACTTCCAGTGGACTGTTTGCGCACAAAGGCCCGAAGTCTCGAAGACGATGTAGCGATTTGCATTTCGTGAGGTGAAGCCCACAGGGCTGAACCAGAACCCGGTGGTGACGCCGTCAGGCGGAACCAATTACATGGTGGCAGGAATCAGTTGGCTCGGCCGTCTGTTCGACGCCCGCCGTGAGGCGGGCTAGTTACGGCCGCTGAAAAAAGCGCCTCTTTGGCTCCACCTTTCTGGCGCAAGCAGAAAGGTGGAAAACATGGTGCCAGGCCGGTGCCAGGCCGGTGCCAGGTCGGTGCCAGACCGGTGCCAGGCCGGTGCCAGAGCACTGTCAAGCGGGGTTTACATCTGCGCATTAGCGGCCGGATGGCAGCCCTGTGATGGGATCCCCCGGTCAAGCCGGGG